>JAEHDK010000100.1 GCA_016880465.1 Micromonosporaceae bacterium | reverse complement strand
ATGCCCACCACACAGACAATCGTCATTATCATCGTCGTCGTGGCGCCGGTTGCGCTAGCACTGCGGAGCCGGTTCGGGCCAGAGTACGACCTCGCCCGGCTGGTCGGTGCGGCGAGCCGGACGACGAGAGGAGAGCACCCCTGATGGGCAACGACACCGACCCACGTACGGCCGACCCGCCCAGCCACGATGATCTCGACGGCCGGGGCACCGACCCGAACCTCGATCCGATGGGCGGCGGGGCGGTCGATCCGGCTCCGCACCCCGCCGTCATAGCGGCCGACGAACGGGAAGCCGCACGGCTCGAGGCGCAGTCGGCCCGCGGCGAGGCGGTCGCCGGCGATGCCATCGACCGGGGCGACGAGGCCGCACTCGCCGAGGGCGGCGAGGCTCCGCCGGGCGGCGCCGTGGCCGCCGGTGCGCCCGAACGCACCATTGTGGATGGTGCGCCGGACGGCCACGCGGTCGACGAGTCCGGTGTCCCGGCCGCGGTGTGGGACCCCGCCACCGCACAGGGCTTCCGGGACCGCTGGCGCGACCTGCAACTGCGGTTCGTCGACGACCCGCAGGCGGCGGCGGCCCAAGCCGGGACGCTCGTCGGCGAGGTCGTCGACGGGCTCGCCGCCGCGCTCGCCGGCCGCCGCGAGCGGCTCGACGCCTGGCGTACGGACGGCGCGGACACCGAGCAGATGCGCGTGGCGGTCACCCGCTACCGCGACTTCGCCGACCGGGTGCTCGACCTCTGACGGGCGGCGGCCGCGGGGCCCAGAACTACCGCCGCCCGCTGGCCGCCTGCCAGGTGTCCCCGGACAGCGCCCCGACCAGCGACTCCTGCAGGAAGCCGAGGTAGGCGTAGACCGAGAGCTGGAAGACCCGCTGCGATGTCGGGTCCTGCCCGACCGCGTCGTCCAGCTCGCTCTCCAGGTCCATGTCGTCCCGGACCTCCAGCCGGATGCCGAGGGCGAGCCGCGCATCGGTCAGCGCCCGCAGCCAGGCCTCGGCCTCGTCCAGGTCGAGGCGTACGTCGCCGCCACCGTGTGCGGGCAGCGCCGCCAGTACGGCGCCGGCCTGGTCGATCTTCCCGGTCTTCAGGTCGCCCTCGGTGTACTTGCGGTACTCCGCTGCCTCCTGGGCTGAGTGCGGGTACGCATCCGGGAACAGCCGACCGACGACCGGGTCGTCGCGGTCGAAGCCGTCCGAGAGTAGGGCGATCACCTCACTGACCACCTTGCGCAACACCTTGACCTCGTCGGGCGCGAACCGGGCCACGCATGTCGTGCCCTTGCGCCGGAACATGCTCACCGGTCGACCGTGGCCCACAGGCCGTATGCGTGCAGGCGGGACGCGTCGAGCTCCATCCGCTCGCGGGCTCCGGAGGAGACGATCGCCTTCCCCTTGTGGTGTACGTCGAGCATCAGGCTCTCCGCCTTGTCCCTGCTGTAGCCGAACAGCTTCTGGAAGACCCAGGTCACGTACGACATGAGGTTGACCGGGTCGTTCCAGACGATTGTCACCCAGGGGCGGTCCGCCTCGGGCAGCTCCGTCACGTCGGGCGACTCGACGGGTACTACCTGCGGAGCGGCCACGGTCCCATCCTACGAGCCGACTCGGGTGGCGACCTAGGCTGTAGCGCGTGAGGCATACCAGCACCGCGCTGTACACCGACCACTACGAGCTGACCATGGTGTCGGCCGCGCTGCGGGACGGTACCGCCGATCGCCATTGTGTTTTTGAGGTCTTTGCCCGCCGGCTGCCGGCCGGCCGGCGCTACGGCGTGGTGGCGGGCACCGGGCGGCTGCTCGAACAGCTGAGCGACTACCGGTTCGGCGACGAGGAGATCGCCTTCCTGCGCGAGGCGGAGGTGGTGGACTCGGACACCGCGGCCTGGTTGTCGCAGTACCGGTTTGCCGGCGACATCGACGGGTACGCCGAGGGCGAGCTGTTTTTTCCGGGCTCGCCGATTCTCACGGTGAGCGGGACGTTTGTCGAGTGCGTGGTACTGGAGACGCTGGTCCTGTCGGTCCTCAACCACGACAGCGCGATCGCGGCGGCCGCGGCCCGCATGGTGACCGCGGCCCGCAGCCGTCCGTTGATCGAGATGGGGGCACGACGCAGCCAGGAGGAGGCGGCGGTGGCGGCAGCGCGGGCGGCGTACCTGGCCGGCTTCGCGTTCACCTCGAACCTGGAGGCCGGCCGGCGGTACGGGATACCGACGGCGGGTACCGCCGCGCACGCGTTCACGCTGGTCCACGACGACGAGTCGACGGCGTTCGCCGCCCAGGTGGCCGCGCTCGGCAAGAACACCACGCTGCTGGTCGACACGTACGACATCAGCCAGGGCATCCGCAACGCCATCGCGGTCGCCGGACCGGACCTGAGGTCGATCCGGATCGACTCGGGCGACCTGTCGGTCCTCGCCGCGCAGTCACGGGAGCTGCTCGACTCGCTCGGCGCGGTCGACACCAAGATCGTTGTATCGGGCGACCTGGACGAGTACGCGATCGCCGCGCTGGCGGCCGAGCCGGTCGACATCTACGGGGCGGGTACCGCCGTCGTGACCGGGTCCGGGGCGCCGACCGCCGGCCTCATCTACAAGCTGGTCGAGGTGGACGGCCGGCCGGTCGTCAAGCGCTCGGAGCACAAGGCAACCCTCGGCGGGCGCAAGACGGCGGTACGCCGGCACAAGCCGACCGGCACCGCCACCGAGGAGATCGTGGTCTCCCAGGCCGAGCCGGAGCGGATGCCGAACGACCGGCTGCTGCAGGTGCGGTACCTGCGGGGCGGCGTACCGGTGCCGGACCTGCCGTCCCTGGCGGACAGCCGGGAGCACCTGCGGCACAACCTGATCTCGATACCCTGGGAGGGTCTGAAGCTGTCGGCCGGTGACCCGGCGATCCCGGTCACGATGATCGGCGGCTAGCAAGCGAGCGGCTAGCGAGCAGCGCTAGCGGGCGAAGGGAGAACCCAATGAGCGGGCGGGCACTCATCATCGCGGATGTACAGAACGACTTCTGTGAAGGCGGTTCGCTGGCGGTCGCCGGTGGGGCAGCAGTGGCCGGCCGGATCTCGGAACTGCTTGCCGCCGAGCCGGACCGGTGGGACCACATCGTGGCGTCGAAGGACTACCACATCGATCCGGGCGCTCACTTCGGCAATCCACCGGACTATGTGGACAGTTGGCCGGTGCACTGCGTGGCGAGCAGCTACGGCTCGGAGTTCCATCCCGCCCTCGACACCGACCGGATCGAGGCGGTGTTCCTCAAGGGTCAGTACGCCGCCGCGTACTCCAGCTTCGAGGGTTCTGTCGGCAGCATCGGCCTCACCGCGTGGCTGCGGATGCACGACGTGTCCGACATCGAGGTGGTCGGGCTGACGACCGACCACTGCGTGGTGACGACCGCGCTGGACGGCGTCCGCGAGGGCTTCGCGGCCACCGTGCTGCTCGACCACACCGCCGGTGTCCTGCGGCAGACCACCGACGCCGCGGTCGACCAGCTCCGCGCCGCCGGCGTCAAGCTGGTCGGCGCCCCCGTGACGGCCTAGCCCTCGGGCTCAGTCTTCGGCCTGGCGCTGCGGCACCTGCTCGGGCCGCTCGATGTGGCCGGTCGACACCTGCCGGCGCTGGGCGGCCTTCGAGGTGTCTACCCGCAGCTGCGGGTAGTGCAGGTCGAAGGCGGGCCGCTCGGACCGGATGCGGGGCATCCGGTCGAAGTTGCGCAGCGGCGGCGGGGACGACGTCGCCCACTCCAGCGAGTTGCCGTGGCCCCAGGGATCGTCGGCCAGCGTGACCCGGCCGGCCTTGTACGACTTCCAGACGTTCCAGAGGAACGGCAGCGTCGAGATGCCGATGATGAACGAGCCGATCGTGGAGATCGTGTTCAGCGTGGTGAAGCCGTCCTCGGGCCGGTAGTCGTAGTACCGCCGGGGCATGCCCTCGTTGCCCAGCCAGTGCTGGACGAGGAACGTCGTGTGGAAGCCGATCGTGGTGAGCCAGAAGTGCACCTTGCCCAGCCGCTCGTCGAGCATCCGGCCGAACATCTTCGGGAACCAGAAGTACACGCCGGCGTAGACCGCGAACACGATCGTGCCGAACAGTACGTAGTGGAAGTGGGCCACCACGAAGTACGAGTCGGAGACGTGGAAGTCCACCGGCGGCGAGGCGAGCAGCACGCCGGACAAGCCGCCGAACAGGAAGGTGACCAGGAAGCCGATGGCGAACAGCATCGGCGTATCGAAGGTGATCTGCCCACGCCACATGCTGCCGATCCAGTTGAAGAACTTCATCCCGGTCGGTACGGCGATGAGGAACGACAGGAACGAGAAGAACGGCAGCAGCACCTGGCCGGTGGCGAACATGTGGTGCGCCCACACGCTCATCGACAGGGCGGCGATCGCGATGGTCGCGCCGACCAGGCCCTTGTAGCCGAAGATCGGCTTGCGGCTGAAGACCGGGATGACCTCGGTGATGATGCCGAAGAACGGCAGCGCCACGATGTAGACCTCGGGGTGGCCGAAGAACCAGAACAGGTGCTGCCACAGCAGCGCGCCGCCGGTGTTCGGGTCGTAGACGTGCGCGCCGAGCTGCCGGTCGGCCAGCAGCGCCAGCAGGGCGGCGGCCAGGATCGGGAAGACCATGAGCACCAGCAGGCTGGT
>JAEHDK010000759.1 GCA_016880465.1 Micromonosporaceae bacterium | reverse complement strand
GCGAGGTCGGCGTGGTCGGCCGTCAGCTCGGCATCGGCGGCCCGGGCCGGCGCCAGCGCGGCGTAGTCCAGGGGCGGAACCGCGGTCCGGAAGCCGCCGTCGCCGGTGGCCCGTACCCTCTCGCGCAGCCGGTCGAGGAACCGCGGCTGGCCGTACGACGCGAGCGCCATCACCTTGTACTCGTCGCTGGCGCGCAGGAACCCCAGGTGCTCGGTCAGCTCCTCGTAGAGCAGGCCGAGGGAGTGGGGCAGCTGCTGGGCCGCGAGTGTCCACAGTCGACCATCGCGGTACGCGCCGCCGAGGTGGCTCGCGACCTCGCCCCGGCCGTCGAGCACCAGGACGGCGCGGTCGTCGGAGCCCGGCGCCGCGAGGCCCGCGGAGGCGGCGTGCGCGACGTGGTGCGGTACGAACCGCACAGCGCCCGGATCCAGGCCGGGCAGTGCGGTGGCGAGGAACTCCGGCGCCCGGGTCGCGTACTCCACCCGCAGCCAGTCCCACGGGTCGTCCAGACCGAGCGCGTCGGCGGGCCGGCACAGGGCCGGGTCGAAGGAGTACGCGACCGCGTCGAGATCGGCCGGTCGCAGGCCGGCGTACCGCAGGCACCACGCCGCGGACTGCTCCGGCAGTTCCCAGGCGGCGAACGGCACCGGCCGCTTACCGTGTTTGCGCCGGCTGAACCGCTCCTCCTCCGCGGCGGCGACCACCCGGCCATCGACGACCAGCGCTGCGGCAGGATCGTGGAAGACGGCGTTCACGCCGAGCACGCGCATGCGGCGGTCGTACCCATGGATCGACCGGCTAACCGCCCGGAAGCCGATGGGAGCGATACCGCATATTCACAGTGAATCGATCAGTGACATCGTACTTTCGGCTAGTCTTTCGCGAGCCGAATGGCTAAGCTGAGCTGATCGTCAGGCCAGCCATGTGCTGCCCGACATTCGTGGTGGCCCCACCGAAGGGGCAGGACGCCTGAAACTGGGTGATACGCCGCGGAACAGGTGAGGAGGGACGCCGTGACCGCGAACATCGTTGACCAGCAGTCCATTCTGGAAGAACGCAGGCTGGCCGATCGAGACGCAACGGACCTGTTACGCACGTTGGCCGCGCTACCCGACCAGCACCCGTCGAGGGAGGCCATGAGGCAGCAGGCGATCGAGGCCTGGCTGCCGCTGGCACAGCACCTGGCACACCGGTTCAGCGGCCGGGGCGAGCCGGTGGACGACCTGATCCAGACCGCGACCGTGGGCCTTATCAAAGCGGTCGACAAGTTCGATCCCGAGCGCGGCGTCGAGTTCGCCGCGTACGCCGTACCCACCATCGTGGGGGAGATAAAGCGACACTTCCGCGACCACACCTGGGACGTGCGGGTTCCCCGCCGGCTCCAGGAGCTGCGGCTCGTGATCAGCGAGGCCGCCGGCACGCTCGCCCAGCAGCTCGGCCGCTCGCCGACGGTCGCGGACCTCGCCGGCTACCTCAAGCTGACCGAGGAGGAGGTCATCGAGGGCCTGGAGGGCGCCCGCGCGTACCACGCGGTGTCCCTGCAGACCCCGGCGCCCACCGGCGACCGCGGTACCGAGCTGGGCGACCTGCTCGGCACCGAGGACAGCGACCTGGAGCTTGCCGAGCTGCGGGTCGCCCTCGCGCCCGCCCTCGCCACGCTGGGCGAGCGCGAACAGCGGATCCTGACCATGCGGTTCTACGGCAACATGACGCAGTCGCAGATCGCCGAGCGGATCGGGATCTCCCAGATGCACGTGTCCCGGCTGTTGGCACGCGCCCTGGCCACCCTGCGGGGCGAGCTGACCGAGGCATCGCTGGACGCCTGAGGACGGCAGCCGACCACGCCGGCCCTGGTTTGTCCGCAAACCAGGGCCGGCACAGGTGTGGGGCCGGTCGCGCAGGGGTACCGGGATAGCCTCGCGGCGCAATCCGCGCCGGTCGCGTGCTCCGGAGGCAGCCGATGCCCAAGCAGGTCGACGAGGGACTTCTGGTGACGCTGAAGCGGGCCGCCGCCGTACTCAAGGAGGCCGGTGTGCCGTTCGCGCTGGCCGGGGGCTTCGCCGCCTACGCGCACGGCGGTACCTCCAGTGACCACGACGTCGACTTCCTGCTCCGGCTCCAGGACGTCGACACGGCCCTCGACGCGCTCGTCGCCGCCGGCTTCACCGCCGAGCGGCCGCCGGAGGACTGGCTCGTCAAGGTGTACGACGAGGGGCGGCTCGTCGACCTGATCCACCGTCCGGTCGAGCGGCCGGTGGACGACGCGACGCTGAGCGACACGATCATGCGGCCGGTCAACGCGGTACGCGTACCGGTCGTCTCGGCCACCGCGCTGATGGTGCACAAGCTGCTGACCTACTCGCAGCACTACTGCGACTTCGCCCGCGCCCTACCGCTCGCCCGGTCGCTGCGGGAACAGATCGACTGGGCCCGGGTACGCCGGGAGACCGGCCAGTCGCCCTACGCCGAGGCGTTCCTGGTGCTGCTGGACCGGCTCGACGTGGTACCGCTCGCGGTCACCGGGCCGGAAGCGCCGGCACTCGTCCGGACGGTGACCCCGGACCCGATGCCGGAGGGGGCGGTGGCGTGACGGCAGCAAGGAGGTGTCGTGACGGAGCGACCAGTCGATGAGTACCTGGAGGCCGAGGTGCAGCGGCTGCTCACCGAGCGCGCTGAGGTCGCCGAACAGGGGATCACGGTCATCCGCCGGCAACACACCCTGCTGCTCTGCGGCGAGGTCGAGAGCGTCCAGCGGCGCGACGAGATCCTGCGGCTCGTGGCGGAGCAGTTCCCCGGGCTCAGCGTGCAGTCGGATATCGGGGTGACGCGCACCCATCCGCCCACCGAGGCGGAGGACCTGCTCTGATGATCAGAGTCGCCGCGGTCGGGGACGTACACCTGGACGCCGACGTCGTCGGCCGCTTCCGGCCGGCCCTGGAGCGGGTGCCCGACCACGCGGACGTGCTGCTGCTCGCCGGCGACCTCACCCGGCACGGCACGGTGTCCGAGGCCTGGTGCGTGGCCAAGGAGTTCGGCGACCTCGCCGTGCCGGTGATCGCGGTGCTCGGGAACCACGACTATCACTGCAACGAGGTACCGGCCGTCGTGCAGGTACTGGAGTCGGCCGGGATCGCGGTGCTCGAGGGTACCGGCGTGGTGGTCGAGACCACCGGCGGCAAGCTGGGCGTGGCCGGTGTCAAGGGGTTCGGCGGGGGGTTCGCCGGCCGGTGCGCGACCGAGTTCGGCGAGCCGGAGATGAAGGCGTTCGTACACACGACCCGGGAGTCCGCCGACCGGCTCGCCGCGGCCCTCGACGCACTGGACTCGCCGGTACGGGTCGCGCTTTCGCACTACGCACCGGTACCGGACACGCTCGTCGGCGAGCCGCCGGAGATCTACCCGTTTCTCGGCTCGTACCTGCTCGGTCAGGCGATCGACTCGGTGCCGACCACGCTCGCGATCCACGGCCATGCGCACGCCGGCACCGAGCGCGGCACGACGCCGGGCGGGGTACGGGTACGTAACGTCGCGCACCCGGTCATCAAGCACGCGTACAGCGTTTACCACCTGCACGGGGAGAGCACATGACGGTGGCCAGTGAGCCGGCGAGCGGGCCGGACCTGCTGGAGCTGTTGCACGACGACCATCGCACGGTTCAGCAGCTGTCTGCCGCACTGGTGAGCGGCGCAGGTACGCCCCGGCACCGCCGCCGGCTGGCCGACGTGGTGATCGCCGAGCTCAGCCGGCACACCTTTCTGGAGGAGCGGTTCCTGTTCCCGACCGCCCGGGTGGCCCTCGACGACGGCCAGCAGGTTGCCGAAAAGGAGATCGCCCACCACACCCACATCGAAGGCGCCCTGCGCCGGTTGGGCAAGGCGGACGTGACCGCGGCGGAGTTCGGCCGGCTGGGCCGCGAGCTGATGGTCGCGGTACGCCGGCACGTGGTGGACGAGGAGAGCTATCTGTTCCCGCGGCTGCGGGCCGCCTGCGCAGACCTGCGGTTGGCGCACCTGGGTCAGCGCGTACGCGAGGCCCGGGAGCTGGCCCCGACCCGACCCCACCGGTTCGCCCCGGACACGCCGCCGTGGAACCGGTTGGCCGGTCCGGTGCTCGGGGTTGCCGACCAGGTACGCGACGAGCTGACCGGCCGCTGCACCAGGGCCGCGGACCTCGCCGGTTGACGGACGGCGGGCATCCGTACCGGCTGGCGCGGTGGTTCCTGCCGGCCCGCCGGGTTTTGCGGCGAACCGGCTCGGGTATCCGGTCAGCCATGGAACTGATTCTCTGGATCATCGCGGTCGTGCTGGTCGTCGCCGGTATCATGGCGCTGTTCCGCCGCCAGGTGCTGTGGGGCATCGTGCTGATCATCGTCGGGCTGCTGGTCGGTCCTGGCGGGGTCAGCGTCTTCACCTGATCCGGACCGGCGCACCCGCGAGCAGGTCCCGGGTTGCCCGGACCTACGCGCGTCCAAGCTCCCCTGGGCGCGCGTTCGCCGTCTGTGGCCCGCCGCTACGCTCGGATCGTGCGCCGCTTCGCGACGCCGCGCTGGCTCGTCCAGCACGCGGTCATGGTGATCCTGGTCGCCGCCTTCCTCGCGCTCGGTGGGTGGCAGGTCGGCCGGGCCGTCGCGGGCAACACTCTCAGCTATGCGTACGCTGTCGAGTGGCCGATCTTCGCCCTGTTCGTCATCGGGGTCTGGGTGCGGGAGATCCGCCAGGAGCTGCGCCCGGCGAAGCCCGCGCCCCCGGCGGGGCCGGTCCGGGCTCCGCTCGTCGTCCCGGTGCCATCGGCCGACCCGCCGGACGACCCAGCGCTGTCCGCCTACAACGACTACCTCGCCTGGCTCGCCGCCGACCCCGATCGGCGACCGGGCGACTACCGCCCCGATCAGTGAGGAGCCCGTCCGCTATGCAGTCCGCCCTGCGCCGGTACCGCGTCATCGCCTACGTGGTCGGCGTGCTGCTGCTCGTCCTCGTGTGCGTCGCGATGCCACTGAAGTACCTCGGCGACCAGCCGGCGCTCGTGGCCACCGTCGGACCGCTCCACGGCTTCTGTTACATGGTCTATCTCGTGCTCGCGTTCGACCTCGGCCGCCGGGCGAACTGGGGGCTGGGCCGGATGTTCCTGTTCCTCGTCGCGGGGACGATCCCGGTGATGTCGTTCCTCGCCGAGCGGCGCGCCACCCGGCTGGTGAACGCGGCGGTGGTACCCGCACCCGCGGGCACCACCGCCTAACCATCCACTGTGGGCCGTTACTTGCTCAGCGCATCCACGACGGCCCGCGCGTTGGCCTCGTGCTGGGCGTACGCGTCCGGGAACGCCGAGCCCTGCACGACCTGGGCCGCCACGGTCAACGGCAGCTTGTCCCAGCCGGGCACCTTGACCAGCGCCGCGTAGAACTTGTTCGCGGCGTACGTACCGTTCATGATCTGGGCCGGGGAACCCCACCCGGATGCGGGCCGCTGCTGGAAGAGGCCCAGCGAGTCGAAGTCATAGCCGACCCCCTGGTTGGGCAGCCGCAGTGACTCGGGGTGGTTCGGGTTGGCCAGGTTGAGCAGTCGGCACTCCTGCATCGAGGTGGCGACCGCGATCACGTAGGCCTGCTTCGGGAGCCCCGCCTTCTGGCCGGCGTGCACGATCACGGCTGCGTTGTCCATCTGCGCCTGGCTGAGCCCGGCCACGGGCGCCACCTTCTTGGGCGCCGGGTGCGAAGCCTTGCCGCGGGCGGACGGCGGCGCGGAGCGCGACGGCGCCTTGCCGGGGGCCGCGCTGGACGGCTGCCCGTCCGGCGTCAATGCCTGCGACGGGTCGCCGCGCTCGTAACCACGCGAGGCGGCGCCGCCGTCGGCGCGGTAGTCGGCGCGGTAGTCCGCGGCGACGACCGGTGCATTGATCGACGCGCCCGAGCCACCGAAGATCACCGCGGCGACCGGCGCGAGCGCGGCCAGCGTGAGGGCGCCGGCGGCGATGCCCCGGCGGGTGCTCCGGTTGAGCGAGGCGAAGTACACCTCGGGGCGCCACGGCAGGCGGCGCCACTGGGTGGCGATCGCGGCGGCCGACCGGTCGAGCTGGCGGCCTACCGGCCTGGCGAACCGGCCCAGCGGGCGGCCGACCAGCATGGCGGACCGGCCCAACACCGGGCCGACCAGCGCGGCGAACCGGCGGCCGAGCAGCGCGGCGGACCGGCCCAGCATGGCGGCGAACCGGCCCAGCGGGCG
>JAEHDK010000758.1 GCA_016880465.1 Micromonosporaceae bacterium | reverse complement strand
GGGCGGCGAAGTCGGAGCGCGCGGTCGAGCGGCTGGACCGTACGGCGCCGCAGGTCGTACGCGCGCCGTGGCGGCTCCAGCTCTCCATAGCGCAGGCCGCCCGCGCCGGCGACATCGCCGTCGAGCTGCGCGACGCGGTGGTGGTCCGGGGTGACGTCCGGCTCGGGCCGGTGACGGTCACGATCGGCTGGGCGCAGCGCGTACGGATCACCGGACTGAACGGATCCGGCAAGACCACGTTGATCGACGCGCTCGTGGGCCGGCTGCCACTGCTCGCCGGCGCCCGGTACGCCGGAGGGTCGGTCGTCATCGGCGAGCTCGATCAGGGCCGGCGGATCTTCGCCACGGACGAGCCGGTGGTGAACTGCCTGGTCCTGGACGAGCCGACGAACCACCTCGACATCGAGGCGATCGAGCAGCTGGAGTCGGCGCTGGCCGGGTTCGGCGGTTCGTTGATCCTCGTCACGCACGATCGGCGGCTTGCCGCATCGGTGGCGATCGACCGGGTGCTGGACGTACGCGACCTCGCGGCGGCTCGAGGCTGAGCTACTAGGAGGTCTCGCGTGCCGCGGGGCCGGTGCCGAAGAGCACGTCGTCCCAGCTCGGCAGGCGCTTGCGCGGCTTGTCGGTGCTGGCCGCGGTGTCGGCCGCGCTCGCCGAGGCCGTACGGCGCGGGCGGAGGACGGCCAGCGACGGCACGGCCGGGACCTCCCGCGGGTGGTCACCGTCGTCGTCGAACGCGGAGGTCGGCCCGTTGCCGAGCAGAGCTGCCGCGCCGCCCGCCACCGGTCGGGACCGGGGCGCCTCGATCGGCGTGGCCGGGTCGCCCGCGCCCCGGCTGCCGGGCGTCCCCAGTGGACGGTCGAGCGACGCGAGCAGCGCATCGCGTCCGGCGCGGATCGGGTCCCGGCCGGATCGCGACTCGCGGCGCGGTGGATCGGCCGGCCGCATCGGCTCGTGCCCGCCGCGGGACGGCTCGCCACGGGTCGGGCTGGGTAGCCCGTGCCCGCTGCGCGGCGCCGCGGCGTCCAGGCCGAGCGCCTGGGTGGGCCGGTCGGTGCACAGGTACTGCGCCATGTCGTCGTGCGGCGTGACCATCTGCCGGGTCTTGTCGAGCTCCCAGATGGCCTGTGCGGTGGCCTTGCCGGACGGCCAGGTGGCGATGATCCGCCAGGTGCCGTCCTCGCGCCGGTACGCGTCCCAGGAGATCTTCTCGCTCTCGATGCCGTGCTGGGCCAGCCGGCCGTCCACGATCTCGGCGAGCGAGGCGCTCTTGGCGGAGGTGCGCAACCGGGTACGCCGGGCGTGCTGGGCGAGCATGGCCCGCTCCTGCAGCACCGGTCCCGCGTACCGCAGGATCCGGTCGACCGGCACGCCGGCGATGCGGGCCACGTCGTCGGCGGACTCGCCGGCGCGGATGCGGGCCTGGATGTCGCGCGGGGACAGGGCCTGCGAGTCGTCGGTGGCGCCGGCCGTCGTCAGGGCGGGGGGCTTTGCGCTGCGGTCCTTGCGTACCGCGCCGGACACCCGTTCGTCGATGGGCAGCGCGAGCAGGCGCCCCACCTCATCGGCGAGGACCAGAGCCTGACCGTCCTCGGAGAGGGCGACGAAGCGTACCGGCCGCATCGCGTGCCTCCGTCCTGCCTAACGCGCCCCCGCCAACGGGCACCCAACCTCCCGACACCGTACGCCGCACTGTACCGGCATCGAGGTAGGCCACGCCGAGCTAGCTGGCGCTCGCTCCGCTCGCACGGCGGGGCCGGCTCGTCGGCCGCCCATTGCGGCCTGCGCCCGACCTCGGCTTCGCCTTGTCGGTGCTCGGCCGCGCAG
>JAEHDK010000757.1 GCA_016880465.1 Micromonosporaceae bacterium | reverse complement strand
CTCGCGCCGTACCGCACGGCCGCATTCAGTCCGGCCCGCGGCTCATCGGGTACGACGCCCGCGCCCAACGCGCCGAGTGCGCCGGTGAGCGCCGGATCGTCGGTGACCGCGAGAACCTCGGCGACCGCCGGGCAGGCCAGTGTCGCCGCGACGGTATCCAGCGCGAAGGCGAGCACGAGCCGCTCGTGGGGTACACCCGGGGCGGCCCCACGTAGCCGGGTCTTCGCGGCCGGCAGCGGCTTGACCGGCACGATCACGGCCCAGCTACCCACGCGCACCGGAACATCCTCCCCCGGCGACCGGCCGGGCCGGCCCTCGGTGCGACAGAACGGCCGCCGGCAGGCATGATTCGCGCATGGGCGGTGCCGCGTTGGGTCGCCCGGGGGGAGGAGGATGAAGGGGTGGGCCAACCCAAGCTCGGTTTCTGGCGGCGGTTCGCCGTGGCGGTGGTGAAGCCGCCGATGCTCGTCCTCACCAGGCGCGACTGGTCCGGCCAGGAGCACATTCCGGCCAGCGGTGGCGCGATCCTCGTCGCCAACCACATCTCCCACGCCGATCCGGTCGTCTGCGCGCACTACGTGTACGACGCCGGCCGGTGGCCGCAGTTCCTCGGCAAGTCGAGCCTGTTCGAGATCCCGGTGCTCGGCTGGCTGCTGCGCAAGGTGCGGCAGATCCCGGTGTACCGCGGCACGGTGGACGCCGCGAAGGCTTTGCAGGCGGCCGTCCAGGCGGTACGGGCCGGCGACGCGGTGATCATCTACCCGGAGGGCACCACGACCCGGGAGCCGGACCTGTGGCCGATGCGCGGCAAGACCGGCGTGGCGCGGCTGGTGTACGAGACCGGTGCACCGGTGATCCCGATCGTCATGTGGGGTCCCGAACGGATCTTCGACCCGCGTACCCACAAACTGCGGCTGCGCCCCCGTACCCCGGTGACCGTGGTGGCCGACCCGCCGCTGGACCTGAGCGCGTGGACGGGCACCGAGCCCACTACGGCGGTCCTGCACGAGATGACCGACGAGATCATGCTGCACCTGCGCGACATGCTCGCCAAGATTCGCGGCGGTACGCCGCCCGACCTCTGGACGCCGGCCGCGTTGCGGCGCGCGGACAGTCCGGACCGCGGTGAGTGACCTGCGCGCCGCCGTGCTCGGCGCGGGCTCGTGGGGCACCGCGTTCGCGAAGGTGCTCGCGGACGCCGGTACCGAGGTGCTGATGTGGGCCCGGCGGCCCGAGGTCGCCGAGGTGATCCGGGACCGCCGGGCGAACCCGGAGTACCTGCCGGGCATGCGGCTGCCCGAGCGGGTCTCGGCCACCACCGACCCGCTGGTCGCGATCGCCGCGGCGCAGCTGGTGGTCCTCGCCATGCCCGCGCAGACGCTGCGGGGCAACCTCGCCGCCTGGACCGGCGTGCTCGCCCCCGACGCGACCCTGGTGAGCCTGATGAAGGGGATCGAGCTCGGCAGCAGCAAGCGGATGTCCGAGGTGATCACCGAGACGACCGGGGTGCCCGCAGACCAGGTGGCCGTGGTGTCGGGCCCTAACCTCGCCGCCGAGGTGGTCGCCGAGCAGCCGACCGCCACCGTCGTCGCCTGTCTCGACGTGGCGCGCGCGACACTCGTCCAGCGGGCGGTCGCGACCAGCTACTTCCGGCCGTACACCAACGACGACGTGATCGGCTGCGAGCTGGGCGGTGCGGTGAAGAACGTGATCGCGCTCGCGTACGGCATCGCGACGTCGATGGGTCTCGGCGACAACACGAAGGCCTCGCTGATCACCCGCGGGCTCGCCGAGACCGCCCGGTTGGGCGTCGCCCTGGGCGCCGACCCGATGACCTTCGCCGGCCTGGCCGGCCTCGGCGACCTGGTCGGTACGTGCATGTCCCCGCTGTCCCGCAACCGCACGTTCGGCGAGCACCTCGGCCGCGGCGAGACGCTGGAGCAGGCTGCGGCCGCCACCCGGCAGACCGCCGAGGGCGTGAAGAGCTGCCTCGCGATCCGGGACCTCGCCCGCCGGCACGGCGTCGAGATGCCGATCACCGAGCAGGTGGAGCGGGTCTGCCACGAGGGCGTCGACCCCCGGGTCGCGGTCCGGCTGCTGATGAGCCGGGAAACGAGGGCGGAGTAACCCGAGGCGGGTCGGCCGGTAGGGGAAAATGACCGGATGACTTCGGCGTACGGCGACGGGACGCGATGCGTCCGCGCGGGACTGCCGCCGGTGCGGCCCGGCCAGCCCTTCCTGCCCGGACCGGTCCTCGCATCGACCTACCACCTCGACCCGGTGGCCGGGCCGACCGACGGTGTCGACGGGTACGGGCGGCCGGACAACGCGACGCGGCGGGCCCTGGAGGCGGCGATCGGTGAGCTGGAGGGCGGCGAGTGCGTCGCGTTCGGTTCGGGCATGGCGGCCGTCTCGGCGGTGCTGCTCGCGCTGGCGCCGGCCGGCCGGGCGGTGCTCGTACCGGCCGACGGGTACTACCAGACCCGGGCGTTCGCGACGGAGAACCTGCCGCCCCGCGGGGTGGCGGTCCGGACCGCGCCCACCGCCGGCCCGTATCCCTGCTTTGCGGACATCGCGGTCGCCCTGCTGGAGACGCCGTCGAACCCGGGCCTCGACGTGTGCGACATCGCCGAACTGGCCGGCCGGCTGCACGAGGTCGGTGCCCTCGTCGCGGTGGACAACACGACCGCGACGCCGCTCGGCCAGCGCCCGCTCGACCTCGGCGCGGACGTCGTCGTCGCGTCCGGTACGAAGGCCCTGGCGGGACACTCCGACCTGCTGGTGGGTTACGTCTGCACCCGCTCGGCCGAGATCGCCGCCCGGTTCCGCGCCTGGCGGGACCTGACCGGTGGGATTCCCGGCGCGTTCGACTGCTGGCTCGCCCACCGGTCACTGGCCACTTTGGACATCCGGCTGGCCCGGCAGTCGGCGAACGCGGCCGCGGTGGCCGAGGTGCTCACCAAGCACCCCGGCCTGGTCTCGGTACGGTGGCCGGGGCTGCCCACCGACCCGGGGTACGCGGTGGCCACGGCGCAGATGCGCCGGATCCCCGGGGTCGTCACGTTCGAGCTGCCGTCGCGCGGCCACGTGGCACGGTTCCTCGGTGCCGCTCAGCTGGTGGAGGCCGCGACCTCGTTCGGCGGGCTGCACACGACCGCGGACCGGCGGGCGCAGTGGGGCGATGACACGCCCGAGGGTCTCGTACGGCTGTCCTGCGGGATCGAGGACACGGCCGACCTCGTGGCCGACGTGAACGCCGCACTGGCCGCGGCCGCCGCGGACTGACCCGGCTCAGCGGCGGGCCGCGAACGCCTCCAGCCAGGCGCGCTGCTCGGCGGTCTCCGGCACCGGCACCCCGCGGG
>JAEHDK010000756.1 GCA_016880465.1 Micromonosporaceae bacterium | reverse complement strand
GGCCCGGGGCGAGCGGCTACGCGGCTGCTCAGCGACGACCGGCTCGCGCACCGGCGCCGCGGTGAACGAGCGCGTGCCCGGGGCCAGCTCGGCAAGCAGCGGATCGCCGGGGCGCAGGTGGGTGGTCGTGGGTGAGATGCCGGCGCGGCGGGTCAATGCGTGGACGTCGCCCACCTGGTCGTCGGTCATCAGCGTGACGACCGTGCCGGAGGCGCCAGCCCGCGCGGTACGCCCGGACCGGTGCAGGTACGCCTTGGGTTCGGTCGGTGGATCCGCGTGGATGACCAGGGTGATGTCGTCGACGTGGATGCCCCGAGCGGCGATGTCAGTGGCCACCAGAGCCTTTGCGCTGCCCTCCGCGAACGCGGACCGGTTGCGGCTGCGCGCGTTCTGGGTCAGGTTGCCGTGCAGCTCGACCGCGGCCACACCGGAGGCGACGAGCTGGCGGGTCAGGGCCCGGGCCCGGTGCTTGGTGCGGGTGAATACGAGCGTGCGGCCCGGCGCCGCGGCGAGGTCGACGAGGACCGTTAACCGGTCTTCGCGATGCAGGTGCAGTATGTGGTGCGTGCTCGTCGCGACCGGCGCGGCCACCGGTTCCACGCTGTGCCGGACCGGCTTGGTGAGGAACCGCTGCACGAGCACGTCGACCGCTGCGTCGAGCGTGGCGGAGAACAGCAGCCGCTGGCCGCCGCGCGGAACCTGCTCGAGCAGCCGCCGTACGGCCGGCAGGAAGCCGAGATCGGCCATGTGGTCGGCCTCGTCGAGCACGGTGATCTCCACTGCATCGAGCCGCGCATGGCCGCTCGCGATGTGGTCCTCAAGCCGCCCAGGACAGGCCACGACCACATCGACGCCCGTACGCAGGCCGGCGATCTGCGGGCCCGGACTCACTCCACCGAAGACGGTCAGGGTACGTAGCGCCAGCGCGTCGGCCAGCGGTGCCATCGACGCGTCTATCTGGGCCGCCAGTTCGCGGGTGGGGACCACGATGAGGGCGCGGGGCCGGCCGGGGCGGCGCGGCGCGGCGCTCGCCGCCAGCCTGGTCAGCACCGGAAGTACGAATGCGTAGGTTTTGCCCGACCCGGTCCGGCCCCTGCCGAGTACGTCGCGACCCGCCATCGAGTCGGGCAGGGTGGCGGCCTGGATGGGGAAGGGAGTCGTGATTCCCCGGTCGGCCAGCACGCCGGTCAGTGCGGCGGGCACGCCGAGGTCGGCGAAGGTTGTCGGGTGGGGCGAGTGGGTTGTATGGGGGCGGCGTGCCGCCATCAAGTCTCCGAACGTTGAAGGGTCTTCGAGCCGGCGTGGTGCGTGCCGGTCGCGGCGCCTGGAGGTCGACATCGAGTCGCGCCGAGGACAAAGAGGAGTGCCGCGGCACCCAGTGTACCGTGACGTCCCGTGCACGCGGCCGGTGTGGCCGGCTCGGGCATCGGTCACGCTGCTCGCTCAGGGTCTAGACGTGGCCGCGTCCGCCCAGAACACGGGCATCATCGGCCACGGCCATCCGCCCGCGGCAGGGTCGCACAGGCTTCAGGACGTGCCGCCGAAGTCGACATCCTTGGTCTCGACCGTCCCGGCCGTCCGTCCCGGCGCCGTCTGGTAGGTCCAGTACAGGTTCGTGTGCGCGATGACCTGGTCCGGCGGCGGCGCCCCCCACGCCGTCTGGTCCTCCGTCGTGTGGGCGTCCCTGACCAGGGTCGCGTCGTACCCCCGGACAAGGGCGCCGTGGAGCGTCGAGCGGATGCACGCATCGGTCTGTGCGCCGACGACGACGAGCCGCCCGACTCCGAGGCCCGACAGCACGGTCTCGAGGCTGGTGTCCTCGAAGGAGTCGCCGTAGTTCTTCTCGACGAGCGGCTCGGCGTCGCCCGGAGTCAGCTCGGGGACGATCCGCCACCGATCGCTCTCCCTCGCGAGCTCCTCGTCGGAGTGCTGGACCCAGACGACGGGGACCCGTTCCCGCCGCGCCTTCTCGACAAGGCTGCCGACGTTCGCGACGACCGCATCGCGCTCGTGAGCCCCCTCGACGACGCCGTTCTGCACGTCGACGACGAGGAGTGCGGTGTTCGGCCGGTTCTGGAGTGTGGTCATGCTCTCCCCTTACTCAGGCTGGGCTTCTGTGTCCACCCACGGTAGACCGACCCACCGACAATGAGCCGGGCCGAACCCCGGCCCCTCGGCCCGGCCCCCGCCCCCGAACCGCCCGGCTGTCACCAACGTCCTGGCCGGGTGCGGGCGTACGCGCCGGTCTCACGTCGTCCGGGGGAGCGGGGCCCTGGCGACGCAGAACTCGTTGCCCTCGGGGTCCTCGAGCGTGACCCAGGTGTGGGGGCCTTGACGTCCGGTGTGGCGGGACCGTGCCCCGCGCGCGACGAGCCGGTCGACCACCGACTCAACGTCGTCGGTGACCCGGACGTCGAGGTGCATCCGGTTCTTGACCGTCTTCTCCTCGGGTACGAGCTGGAACAGCACTCGCGGCGCCCGCAGCAACCCCGCCGGATGGCGGATCGCCGCGCCCTCCTTCCACACGAGCGATCCGCGGTGCACGGTGGTGTCGTCCTCGGACGCGTACCCCTTCTCGATCATGCGGCGGATGAACGCCTCGTCGGAGGGCTCCACCTCCCAACCGAGCGTCTCGGCCCACCAGTCGGCGAGCGGGTGCGGGTCCCGACAGTCCTGCACTACCTGGAATTCGTACGCCATGCGGGCAGGCTAGAACGGGTTGCGGACAGCTTCGGCCCTCATTGCGGGCGCTCGACCAGGCGGCGGACGGCGGCATCGACGACGTCGCCGGACTCTCCGGATCCGGTAGGTACCTGCGCGTCAGTGGACCTGGCTCGGGGCAAGGCCACGACGCCGTCCAGCGTGGAGACTCCGGCGTTCCCGGCCGCATTCGCGGTGGACGGCATCGCCACGACGCGGTGGTCGAGCCTGTACGTCCGATCCACAGTGGATCCCCATCGACCTCGGTGCCACGTTCGCCATCGGCCGGGTGAGGTTGAGCTGGGAGCCGGACGGCACCACCTGGACAACGGTCTACTCGACGTCCACCGGGGACGGTGGTATCGCCGATGTCGCCGGGTTGGCCGCGCTCACGACGTACGTGTGCTGCTCCAGCTGTGGCCTGGAATGGGTGGACTGGCTGCGCCGGTTCAGCCATCCACGTACGTCCTTCTAGAGTGCTAGGTTCCCTTCGTGGTGCTGGTGGTACGCGGCGTGGTGTTGCCCGACCGGGAAGAGCGGGTCTTCGCCATCGACGGCGACCTGCTCCGAACCGGCCCGGTCGCGGACGGTGACTGGGTGGTCGACGGCGGTTGGTTGCTGCCCGGCCTCGTCGACGTGCATACCCATCCGGGTACGGAGACCCCCGAGGAAGTCTTCACCGACGACGCCTTGCGCCGCCACCTGATCGACCATCGGGATGCGGGCGTGTTGTTGGTGCGTACGCCCGGATCGGCGCAGCGCATCCCCGGCTGGGTGGGTGCCGATACCGACATGCCGCGGGTGCGGTCCGCGGGCCGGTGGCTGGCGACCCCGGGACGGTTCTTCCCCGGTTACGGCCGGGACATCGCGGAGGACGAGTTGGTCACCGCGGCCGTGGAGGAGGCTACGGCGGCGGACGGCTGGTGCAAGGTGATCGGGGACTGGCGACCGGATGAACCGCCGGTCCCGCCGGAGATGCTCGCCGCGGTGGTGGCTGCGGTGCACGCCGTCGGGGGTCGGGTGGCCACGCACTGCCAGACGGCCGAGGGTTGCCGGAACGCGGTGGCGGCCGGTGTGGACAGCCTCGAACACGGCATGCACCTGGATCCGGGGCTTCTCGACACGATGGCCGCACAGGGGACGGCGCTCGTGCCGACGCTCACCGCGTTCGGTGGCCACCTCGACCAGATGCGCGCGGCTGACGACAGCCCGCGGCGGGACTGGTTCCTCACCGGCTGGGACGGCCTCCTTCGCAATGTGCGGGCGGCCGAGGAGGCCGGCGTGACGGTGCTCGCCGGTACGGACAGCGTGCCCTTCGGTACGGTCGCCGGCGAGGTCGACTGGCTGATCCGGGCCGGCCTGTCCGCCGAGGTGGCGCTCGGGGCGGCGTCGTGGACGGCACGGTCCTGGCTGGGACTGCCGGGGCTGGTCGATGGTGCATTCGCCGACCTGGTCGGGTACGCGGAAGACCCGACGAAGAACCCGGGGATTCTGGCCCACCCGAGCCGGGTGGTCCTGCGCGGCCGCATCATCATCTGAGTCACTCGGACAACTCGCCTCTGAGCGGAGGGCGTGCACAAAGTGGCCATCGATCTCATCGTGATCCTGTCCGATTTGGCGCACCACCCGGCCTCTGAGCTACGCCTGGAACCAAGGCCACGTCGAGGGGTTCACCTCGACTTTCTTGTCGCGGAAGCGGGACTCCGGACAGCGATCGAGATCAAATATCTAGTGGCGGCCTGCTCGAGTTACGTCGGCGAGGGGAGGCCGGTGCGTTCGTCCGCTCGTACACGCCTGGTGCGACCTGTTCGTACCGCGTCTCCAAGCCCCGCCGCGGGCGGACCATCTCGGCGAGGTAATCCCGAGTCTCCGGGTCCGTCGAGTAGAGCATCGTGCCGCGCATCCCGCGGGTCAGCAGCACCTTGTACGTGTTGCGGATCAGCCGGTCGGCCTCCGCGTCGTTCACCGCGGTCCGCCGCTTCAGCTCCGGATCCTTTGACTCGGCGCGGCGGGTCACCAGCCGGCCGTCCCGCGCGATCAGATCCGGCCCGATGATGACACCTGACCATTCGTACTCGAAGCCCTGCGCGGTGTAGACACATCCCACCTGTCCGAAGCCCGCCGGATCCGTGGCCCAGTACGAGCTGCCCGGCGCTCCGCCGATGCTACGGTCGCTCTTCACATTCCACGGCCGCGACCAGTCGCCGATCTGTACGTCCGGCACCAGCGAGCCGTCGGGGCGGGGATTGCTCCACGGCCAGCAGAAGCCCGCCGACATCCGCGCCGTCTCGCCGGCCTGCTGCCGGGCGGCGAGAAATGCCTCCATCTCTGCCAACGACTCCGCCAGCCGTAGATCGACCAGTCCGTCGCCGTACCAGACCGTCGGTTCACCGCCGTCCAGGCCGAGCAGGTCGAGGACCCAGCTCTCGTACGCCTCGCTGCCGCCACAGCGGAACTGCCCGTGCAGCGGCACGATGTCGACGGCCAGCCCCAGCTCGTTCGCGTGACGGGTGATGACGTCGATGGTTCCCGTCTCGCCGGGTCGTACGACCTGGTGTTCGTCCAGGAGGAAGACGGGCACCCGAGCGGCCGCGATCAGCTCGTCGACCTGAGGCCGTCCGTGGGCACGCAATGCCTGCGGGGTGTACCGGTTGACCGAGGTCTCCCGGATCCGGTGTGCCTCGTCGCACACGAGCACCTCGATGCCGTTGCGCCGCGCGTCCATGAAGTTGTTGAAGTATTTGAACAGGTTCTGCATCCGGGTCGAGCCGCGCCCCGCGTACCTGCGAAGGGTCTGGGTGAATGACCTGGAACCCGTGGCGTGCAGCACCGGGTAACCCTGCCGCGCCAGATCGCTGAGCAGCGACAAGGCGATCACGCTCTTGCCGCTGCCCGGGCCGCCGGCCACCACGACGACGCGCTTGCCGTCCCTTTCGCGGGCCCGTTCCACCGCGCGTAGCACCAGTTCGTAGGCGATGCGCTGCTCGTCCAGCAGGGTGAAGTGAGCCCGTTGCTGCAGCATCGCGGAGGCACAGGTGAGCAGATGATGGCTCGGGCGGACCGCGCTGGACAGGAACCGGTCCGCGGCAGCCGCACCCGGGTCGGGGGCCAGCAGGCTGCGCAGGTAATCGAGGAACTCACCGCGGCGCTGGCCGGTGAACAGGCGGCTCTGTTCGGTCGGCGGCTCGGCGAACAGGTCGATGACGTCGTGATCCGTGGCGTTGTGCAGGTAGGACGCGCCGCGGATCAGGCCCGGCGCCTGCGCGGCGACACCCAGGAAGTCGCTGAGGTACTCGCAGTACCCGCCAACCTGCACGCCGGGATGCAGGCGCGGGCCGGGCAGATGTTCGACCGCGACCAATGTGGACGATCCCTCGAACGAGGAGGCCCGCGACCACTGCTTCAGCTCGACCACCACGTACGAGTCGGCCCCGGTGCGCGGATGCCGGCCGGCCAGCACCACGTCCGCCCGCTTGCTGGTCAACGGCAGCTTGTACTCTGCGATGACCTCGACCTGATCCAATCCGGCATCGACCAGGTCCCGGCCGAGCACGCTCAGGCTTCGCGACCAGGACATGCGCTCGGCGGTACCCGCGCCGGAGCCGTTCATCCGCACGTGCTCGGCGAGGCGGTCCACCAGCGTGCCGGCCTCGACGGAACGCAGCAGACTGGCCGCCGACATGCGGAAGGCCGACATTGAAAAATGCCCCCGGGCAGCACGAGATGATCGTGCGGATGGGGGACATGTCCATGCCTTGGAAGTCCGTCGGACCGCTTTCTGACGGCCCGACTCTATCGAGTCGGGTCACACCCGTGCTACTGCGGCGCCTTGGCAGCGTGGCCCCGGGCGCGATCGACAGGGTAGCGGCGAGCCGAGTCGGCCAGCTTCACCGATGCGGCCTGCACCAGGTCGACGCCCAGCACGTCGGCAAGCCGGATCAGGTAGATCATCACGTCGCCGATCTCGGCCCGGATCCGCGCACCCGCGACAGCGTCGGCCAGCACGGTCGTCGACTCTTCAGGGGTCAGCCACTGCAGTTCGGCGAGCAGCTCACCCACCTCGCCAGCCAGGGCCATGGCGAGGTTCTTGGGCGTGTGGAACGGTTGCCAATCCCGCTCCTCGGCGAAGGCCCGCACGGCCGTGGTGAGTGCCTGCAGTGATGGCACGCCGCTCTGCTGAAGGTCGGGGTCGGCGGTGGTCATGCGTTGAGTGAACCAGTTCGGTCAGGCACGGGTGCGGTGGTACGCCTCGCGGATCTGGATGGGGATCCGCCCACCCGTACCGATGTCGAGACCGGCGCCGCGCGCGCCCACGCCCGGACCTCCGCAGCGGTCGGCTCGGGAGCCGGCGGTGGGCTCGGCTCGGGCAGGTCGGCCAGCCGGTCCAAGCCGTGCGCGTCGTCGCCGGCATGGTGGGCCGCGGCGGCCAGGAAGCGGTAGGTCCACTCCTCCGCGAGCGGTCGGGTGTCCGCGAACACGATCGGGATGGCCGGCCAGGTGACCTGCAACTCGGCCAGCCCGTCGGCGATGACGGCGGGGCGTACCCGGTCCTGCTTGAAGATGGCCGCCCGTCCACCATGACGGCGTAGTCCCGGGCCGGCAACGGCCGCCGGGTGACGCTGACGCGCCGGTCGGCGAAGCGGTACGGGTACTGCTCGCGGATTGGCCGGGGACCGTACCTGGGACCCGGCTGCCTTGGCGTGGCAAGAGTCGGACGACTCTGGTCACCCCCCGGAGGTGAGCCACGCCATCGCCCGCCAGCCGGCTGGCGCGCCGGCAGGCCACCACGGATCCGGTGTCCGGTTGCACGACGGCATACGCTGGATGGCCGGGCGCCAACGTCTGGCCCGCGAACTGAGGAGTGCCATGCAGTGGTTGATCATCGGCATCGTGGTGCTGATCGTGCTCGTCGTCGTGTTCTGGGCGACTTCCATGTACAACGGCCTGGTCAGGGGCCGTAATGCGTACAAGAACGCGTTTGCCCAGATCGACGTGCAGCTCACCCGGCGGCACGACCTGATTCCCAACCTGGTCGAGGTCGCCAAGGGGTACATCAAGCACGAGCGCGAGACGCTGGAAGCCGTCACCGCCGCCCGCGCCGGCGCGGTGAACGCCCAGGCCGCCGCGACCGCCAACCCGGGCGACCCGAGCGCCATGCAGCAGCTCGGCGGTGCCGAGAACATGCTCACCCAGACGCTGGGCCGGCTGTTCGCGGTCGCCGAGGCGTACCCGGACCTCAAGGCGAACCAGAACATGATGCAGCTGTCCGAGGAGCTCACCTCGACCGAGAACCGGGTAGCGTTCGCCCGGCAGGCGTACAACGACGCCGTGCTCGGGTACAACAACCGGCGCGAGGTGTTCCCGTCGAGCATCATGGCGGGCATGTTCGGGTTCGCACCCGCGGCCCTGTTCGAGGTCGAGGAGCCGGGACAGCGCCAGGCACCACAGGTCTCGTTCTAGCGTCCCGACCCATCGCCCCCGAAGGTCGTACCGGATGGACTTTTTCGCCCGCCAGCAGCGCGTACGCCGGATGTCCTGGCTGTTGGTCCTGCTCTTTGTCGTGGCGGTGGTCGGCATCGTGCTGGCCGTCGACGCGGCGACGGCGGTCGCGTTCAACGCCTGGGACCGGCCGGTCGCCGAGGCCGTCTCGCTGCTGATCGTGGCGACCGTGGCAACGCTGGCCGCCATCGGTCTCGCGGCGCTGTTCCGTACGGTCCGGCTCCGCGGCGGCGGCGGAGTCGTCGCGCACGAGCTGGGCGGTGTGCCGGTCCCGCAGGACACGACCGACCCGCAGCTGCGCCGGCTGCGCAACGTGGTGGAGGAGATAGCGATCGCGTCCGGGGTGCCGGTGCCGGCGGTGTACCTGCTGCCCGACGAGGACGGCATCAACGCCTTCGCCGCCGGTTGGTCCACATCGGACGCTGCCGTGGCGGTGACCAAGGGCGCGCTGGAGCGGCTGAACCGCGACGAGCTGCAGGGCGTCATCGCGCACGAGTTCAGTCACGTCGTCAACGGCGACATGCGACTGAACATCCGGTTGATGGGCCTACTGTTCGGCATCCTGTTCCTGACCGTGATCGGCCGCAGCCTGCTGCGGATCGGCATCTTCTCCGGCGGCGGGCGCGGGCGCGGCGGCAAGGGCGGCGGCAACAACCCGCTGCCGATCCTCGGCCTGGCGATGGTCGTGGCCGGGTTCATCGGCGTGGTCGCTGGGCGCCTCATCAAGGCCGCCGTCTCCCGGCAACGGGAGTACCTGGCGGACGCCTCCGCTGTGCAGTTCACCCGCCAGACGAGCGGGATCGCCGGTGCGCTGAAGAAGATCGCCGGCCTGCCCACCGGATCGCGGATGAGCAGTCCGCGTACCGAGGAGGTCGGGCACATGCTGTTCGGTGCCGGCATGCGGTTCTCGGCACTGTTCGCGACGCACCCGCCGCTGCTGGCGCGGATCCGGACACTGGAACCGTCGTTCGACCCGGCCGAGCTCGAGCGGCTGTCCCGCAGCTGGGCCGCGGCACCGCCGTCCGGCCTCGACGAGGACCGCGCCCTAGGCCTGGCCGCGGAGCACCCGCCCGCGCGAGCCGGTGCGC
>JAEHDK010000755.1 GCA_016880465.1 Micromonosporaceae bacterium | reverse complement strand
GCGCAAGCATCTGCAACGCACAGCCGATCGGGTCAGCCACAACCAGCCGGAGGCGACTCCCGACAGCCCGGACGGCCACGGGAACCAACCGACCACTGACAGATCCTCGTGATCGCCCCCAATAGCAGTAGAGGCTGGCGCCGCCCGGCTGGACCGTGCGGGACACCGCCCGGCTCGCCGAGTTGATCAACAGCACCCGGGGGTGACGTGGGATGCTGGTCGGGTGACGCCCGAGGATCTCGCCCACCTGCGCCGTGCCCGCGACCTGATCGACCGGGAGTACCCGCGACCGCTGGACGTACCGGCGATGGCCCAGGCCGCGCTGATGTCCCCGGCCCACTTCTCCCGCCAGTTCCGGGCGGCGTACGGCGAGACGCCCTACAGCTACCTGATGACCCGCCGGATCGAACGGGCCAAGGCGCTGCTGCGGCGCGGCGACCTGAGCGTCACGGACGTGTGCACCGCCGTCGGGTGCACCTCGCTCGGCTCGTTCAGCTCCCGCTTCACCGAGCTCGTGGGGGAGAGCCCGAGCGCGTACCGGGCCCGCGACCACGCCGACCTGGCCGCCGTACCGGCGTGTGTGGCCAAGGTGCTCACCCGACCGCGCAGGAACAAAGAAGCACAGGTCAGCGGCCCCGCGTAGGGTTCGGAACATGAACCTCAGACTTCAGTACACCTACCTGGAAGTCGACGACCACGAGGCCGCGCTGGCCTTCTACCGCGACGTTCTCGGCCTCGAGGTCCGCCGCGACGTCAACACCGAGTTCGGCCGCTGGCTGACCGTCGGGCCCGGCGACCAGCCCGAGCTGGGGATCGTACTGACGTCCGTCGGCGTCGGCCGGCCGCCGGAGGACGCGCAGACCCTGCGGTCGCTGCTTGCCAAGGGCTCGCTCGCCGGGCTGGTCTTCTCGACCGACGGCGTCGACGGGGTGTTCGAGACGATCCGCGCGTCCGGCGCCGAGGTGATGCAGGAACCGATGGACCAGCCGTACGGCGTCCGGGACTGCGCGTTCCGCGACCCGGCCGGCAACATGTTGCGCTTCTCCCAGGCCAAGTCCTGACCATCCCGGTCGGGCCGGCGGCGGGTACATTCGTCGGGCCATGACCCGCGACACGCCGCCGGCTGGGCCTCGTGCTCGGGGTACTCGCGGTCCCCGCCGCGGTCGACGTCGCCGACCGGTACGGCCCACCGGGCACCGGCCTCGTCGTCGGTCCGCTCGTCGCACTCGGGCCCGTCGCCATGGATCTCCGGGTGCATCGCCTCCGGCACGTCGCGGCGCAGCACGTAGGAGATCAGGTCGTCGTCGAGCAGCAGCACGGCGGCAAAGTCGCGGGCGTTGCGGGTGGCGGTCGCGGGTCACGGCGACGCTGGGAGCGCCGTGATCGCAACTCCGTTTGGTGCCCACCGAGCGGCCAGCGATGACGACCAGCGTCGGTACGGTGATTGAGCGCAGCCGGGCGCTGGCCGGAGGCCTCGCGGACGCCCGCTACGTCGGGCAGATCGACGACCAGACCGCGATCGACACGGTCGACATGCAGCTGACGACGATCATCGACCGTCCCTCGCATTGATGCCTTCCCGGCTACCGGCGCTCGCGCCGGCGCAGGACCTGGTTCAGGCCAATGTGATCTTCCGCGAACATTCTTGACTGATTCCAGAAAACTGGCCAGACTGCGGACGTGGCCACGATCATGGACTTCCAGCAGATGCTGCGCGGGGCCGCGTGGCGCGTGGCCCGTCCTCGGGTGGCGGTGCTGAGCGAGGCGCACGCCGACACGGACCCGATCATGGGTGCCGTGTGCAGGGGTCTGCCTGAGGTGCCCCGCCAGGCCGCGTACGACGTGCTTCGTGCGCTGACGGCCGCGGGTCTGGTGCGGCGCATCGAGCCATCCGGCTCGGTGGCGCGCTACGAGTGACCGCGTCCGACGACAGCGGCTTCTCGATCGACGAGGCCGAGGTCATCTACTGGGGCCGGTGCCCCGACTGTTCCACCGCAGGCAATTCCTGATCCCCCGTTCCGCCGAGCCACGGAAGGAATCCGATGTCCGAGAACCACGATCCCGTCGTGCATGACGCGAGCGGGGGGAGCGGGTCTGGCTGCCCGGTAGCACACGGACGCGTCCCCCACCCGACCCAGGGCGGCGGCCACCGCGGCTGGTGGCCGAACCGGCTCAATCTGAAGATTCTCGCCAAGAACCCCGCCGTGGCCAACCCCCTCGATGAGGAGTTCAACTACGCCGAGGTGTTCAAGACCCTCGACCTCGCCGCCGTGAAGCAGGACATCGCGCAGGTCCTTACGACCTCGCAGGACTGGTGGCCGGCCGACTACGGCCACTATGGCCCGTTCATCATCCGGATGGCGTGGCATGCCGCGGGTACGTACCGCATCGGCGACGGTCGCGGCGGCGCCGGCGCCGGCCAGCAGCGCTTCGCACCTCTCGGTTCCTGGCCGGACAATGCGAACCTCGACAAGGCGCGCCGGCTCTTGTGGCCCATC
>JAEHDK010000099.1 GCA_016880465.1 Micromonosporaceae bacterium | reverse complement strand
GCCGACGGAGCCGAGCTGTGGAGCGGGATCAAGGCTATGTTCGTCGACGACCCGAGCGCGTCGGTCAGGCTCGCGTCCGGACTGGTGGAGAGGGCCATCGACGGTCTCATGACATCGGTCAGGCAGCGCGAGGACTCGCTCGCCTCGTCCTGGCAGGCCGGCGATGCGGCGGGCACGGAGGAGCTGAGGAACGCGCTCCGCGGATACCGCGGGCTGTTCGAGGAGATAGATCAGCTGTCTAGTACTACAACGGTGGGCTGAGACGTTACTCGGCGTGGCCGCGTGATCTGAGGGTCCTGGTTCGCCAGGATCGGTGCATGCTGGGTGTCGTGGATGAGGCGCGGGTGCTGGCCGGTGAGGGGCATGCCGCGTGGTCGGAATCGTTTAGCGAGCTGTTCGCGCAGGTAGCGGGCGAGTTCGGGAACGCCGCTGTGCGAAGGCACGGCCGTGCTTATCTGCTGGGGCTGCTGTCGCAGACCGAGCGGAAGAACGGCTGGACGCTGGCGGAGTTCGCCGGGGACGTGTCGCCGGACGGCTTGCAGCGGCTGCTGAACTTCTCCCCGTGGGATGAGGACGGCTGCCGGGACGCGGTGCGCCGTTATGTGGTGCGCCATCTTGGGGATCCGGGCGCGGTGCTCGCCGTGGATGAGACGGGGTTCCTCAAGAAGGGCCGGATGTCGGCTGGCGTGGCCAGGCAATATACGGGCACGGCGGGGCGGGTGGAGAACTCCCAGGTGGGGGTGTTCCTGGCGTACGCGGCACCGGACGGGTCGCGGGCGCTGATCGACCGGGAGCTGTACCTGCCGGAGAAGTGGACCTCTGACCGGGAGCGGTGCCGGGCGGCGGGGATCGGCGATGACGTCGGGTTCGCGACCAAGCCGGAGCTGGCGGAGAAGATGATCGGCCGGGCGGTGGAAGCGGGGGTCCCGTTCGCCTGGGTGGCCGGGGACGAGGTGTACGGCGGCAACCGGGGTCTGCGCGGGTGGCTGGAAGGCGAGGGTATCGCGTATGTGATGGCGGTGGCGTGCAGCGAGATGATCACGGTGCCGGCGGGACGGTTCCGCGCGGGCGAGCTGGCGGCCCTGGTGCCCGCGTCCGGCTGGCAGCGGCTCAGCTGCGCGGACGGGTCGAAGGGGCCCAGGCTGTATGACTGGGCGCTGATCGGCACCGCCAGCCCCGGCCACCAGGTGCTCATCCGCCGGTCCCTGGCCCCGGGCGAGAAGGGAGACCTTGAGCTGGCGTTCTTCCGCTGCTGGTCACCCCGCCCGGTCACCCTGGCCGAGCTGGTCGCCGTCGCCGGGGCCAGGTGGGCGGTGGAGGACTGCTTCGCCGAGGCCAAGAACGAGACCGGGCTCGATCACTACCAGGTCCGCCGCTACCGCGCCTGGTACCGGCACGTCACCCTGTCGATGCTGGCGCACGCGTTCCTCGCCGTCACCGCCAGGTCCGCCTGGCCCGCCCCGGCGGAAAAGGGGGCCTGAGGCCTGCGGGCAACGTTTCGCGCCGTCGAGAACATACGCCCCGCCGCCCTTTACAACAGACGAAACCGGGCGCGACCTGATCCCGCTCACCGCCGCCGAGGCCCGCCGCCTGTTCAACCTCCACACCCGCATCATCCGCCCAGAGGCCTTCCACGAGGACTGGTCAGGCTGGAGACGCTACCGGCAGGCCAGCGCCCGCAAGTCCCACTACGCCCGCCGAACCAGACATCACGAGGCGCTGTTGTAGTACTAGGAACGGGGCGGGCAGCGGCGGGCGCGGCTGCAGCGCCGCGGTGGATGAGCGGCGCCTGGCGATCGCGACGGATAGCAGGCTGAGTCCGGCGGCGAACGCGGCGCTCGCCGCGTAGATGGCCGGCAGCGTGACGCCGGCCGCGCGCACCGGGCCGCGGTGACCGGCTCGAAGTCCCCGCCGAACCGGACGTCGGCGTAGGTCCGGTCGGGACCGTTGCGGAAGTGCAGGAACGGCTTCGATCTGAAGTGGAAGTTCGGTGGGTGCTTTCCCTTGTCGCGCTGGCCGTCGATCTGACGAAGTGACGCGACAAGCTCGTCGAAAGTCATGCCTTGACTCACAGGCGCAGCGTTGCCGATTGACCCATCTCGTCGTCGGGACCTCTACCGACGCCAGCAGCGTGCTAAGCCGTCCGTGACCGATAGGCGCATGCTCGAGTCCCGGCCGCAAGCCCGGATGAGAGCCATACGCACTGCTGGTCCTCAGCTGAGGCGCATCTTCGACTCAAGTCATGCGCCGGGTTCCGATGTCGCCGGCCGGCTGCCCGGGATCTTCGAGGCCATGACCTCACCGGTCCGGAAGACGGCGCGCTTCAGGAGATGGCCCGCTCGATGCGGCAGAACGGCACTCGTAGCCGTCGGGCTCGGGCAACCTCACAGCCGGGATCTCAGCACGGCGACCTCAGGGAACTCTTCCGGCGAGCCGTAGCCGTGCTCGGCCAGCCAGCGGACGTTAGTCAGGCATCGCAACGACCACCATGCGTGGATGAGGTCGCGGTCGACGTCGGTGCCGTAGCCGGCGACGACGTCGCCAAGGTGCTCCTTGTGTCCGAGCGTGAGGATGGCGAGGTCGAAGAGCGCGTCGCCCTGGGACGCCTCGGACCAGTCGACGACGCCGGTGACCTCGTCACCGGCGACGAAGACGTGGTCGACCTGCAGGTCGCCGTGGATGAACACCGGTGTCCACGGCCGGAGCGCAGTCTCGGCGAGCCGGCGGTTGCGTGTGACCACGTCAGCGGGAAGGACGTCGTTGGCGACGAGCCACTCGCACTCGCCGGCGAGGCGCGATGCGAGCTCGTCGAGGCTCCGACCGGGCCATGGCGGCAGCGGCGCGTCGTGCAGCGTCCGGGCGGCGGCACCCGCCGCGGCCCACGCGGCCGACGACGCGGTAGATGGCCCACCGAGGTGGCCGAGTGCCGTGCCTGGGAGAGCGGCGAGCGCGAGCGCGGGCGGCTTCCGCCACAGGACCTCCGGAGTCGGGATCGGCGCCATAGCCATCGCTTCGACCTCGACGTCGGTGCGGGTCTGATCAGCGTCGATCTTCAGGAACACGTCGCCGACGCGCAGGGTCGCGCGCTCGTTATGGGCGACGACGACCTTGACCTCTTCCACGTCGGCCATTATCGCGGAATGATCATCGACGTCGCCACGGGCTTGTCGCGTGCGAATCGAAGTGCGTTACGGCGCACAGGCATGCGACCTGGCCGACTCGCACACATCGGCAGATCAGTGCGTCCGAGGTCGCCGGCGGTCAGTGAATCAGAGGCGATCGGGTATCCAGGTGGGTGAGGTCGGAGCCGACCCGGTGGCGCCCGCCCATCCTGGGTACGCATGGTCAACGGGCCACCCAGTCAGCCCTTGCGGTACCCATCCCGGCGCACCTTGCCATGACGCACGCCCGCAGCGACCACGGGGCCGGTGACCTGCAGGATCAGGTTCGAACGGTGACATGTTGGGTGCACCCACGCACTGACCAGCCAGAACAGGCCATCTGAGCTGCTGTTTCCAGTAATGTTGATCTCGGGTAGATGTCCGGTTATGACCGGCCCGTGACGGCCGTCTACGGCGGTCCGTGCCGAATACGTGCCGAAGTTTGAGCCGTGTCACGATCAATGTCCCAGGGCTGCTTCGACCCGCTGGCGGAGGACCTGGGTGCCACGATCGAGACACTTCGCATAGATCCGCAGCAGGATCTCCACCGACTGACCGGCCCACTCGGCGACGTCGGTGGGCGGCACGCCCCCGTTGAGCCAGGTGGACACAGCCGCGTGCCGCAGGTCATAGGGAGTGCGCGCGAGCGGCGACGCCACGACCTCTGGCGTGAAGGCTGCCTCTCGTGCCCGCTTCCAAGCCCGGACGATGGTCAGCTTGGGCAGCTCCGCGCCGTTGCGTTCCCCGACGAACAGCCGGCCGCCCGGTCCGTAGCCGAACTGCTCTACGTGTGACGTGATCAGCTCGGTCAGCTCGGGTGGACACGGGACGGTACGGGTCTCCCCCACCGCCCGCTGTTTGAGCTGGCGCCGGTCCCGGTTCGCGCCGGAGTCCGTCCATGCCTTGTCAGCGTGCGGCTCTGCCACGTCCAGGTGGAACTCGCCCGACCCGCTGGCCGGAAGGGCAAGGTTCGCTTTCGCCAGACCTACCGCTTCCTCCGGCCGCATGGCGGCGAAGTACAGGCAGCCGAAGAACGCGACCAGCCGCGGACCACTCGGCTGCTGGTTGCGCACCGCATCGAGCAGAGTCCGCACCTGAACGGGGTTGGCGACAGATCGGCGGTCGACCGTCGTCACGGACTTCGGCGCAGTCCACTTCAGCGCCGGAATCGGGTTGCCGGACAGGAGCTTGCGCTCCACCGCATACTCCACCGCGGCATTGAGGATCTTGCGCTTGCGGCTCACCACGCTCGGCGCGGCATGGCGTCCGTCGAGCCGAAGCGTGAGCCCGCTCAGGAGACCGCGCAGGACCTCTGGATCCGCGAGCGCCGACACCGGACGGCAGCTGGCCTGAACCCACTTCAGTGCTGCCCTGACCTCTGGCGGGCAGTCCGTGCTGTCGCGAAGGACCGTGTTGAAGGCCCAGCCACACAGTGCCTTACGGATCAGCTTGTCGTCCGGCCTCTCCCGCGGTCGCCGTCGAGCAAGAACGCCGTCACGCTCGTCAGCGCCTCGGCGTGAGTACGCCGGGTCGTGGCGGCCACATGTGGCCATTTCAGATCAGAGAGCCGCGGACCACCACCGGCGTCGCTACACTGCGGCGATATGGCCGATCCGCTCTTCGACGCCATCGAGCGAACACAGCTCAGCGACCTGTTCGACGAGCTCGGTCCCGAAGCACCGACCCTCCTTGCGCCGTGGACCACCCGCGACCTCGCAGCGCACCTCGTCCTGCGCGAGCGCGATCACCTCGCTGGACCCGGGCTCGTCCTGCCCGGTGCGTGGGGCCGCTTCGCTGAACGACGAAGAAGAGCGCTCGCACTGAGGGACTTCACATGGCTGGTTGCGACGATCCGATCAGGACCGCCGCCGGGCTTTTTCCGCATCGGATGGGTGCGTCGGGTCCCGAACCTCAATGAGTTCTTCGTCCACCACGAGGACGTACGCAGAGCCAACGGTCGTGGTCCTCGAACGAACGAGCATGCAATGGACCAGGCCCTTTGGCGCAACGTCAGTCGCGCGCCCTGGTTCCTCGCACGGCGCCTGCGCGGCGCCGGACTCGAGCTTCACTGGGCGGGGACCGCTCAGACCGTCCGGGCACGGCGAGGAGAACCTCCTGCCCGCATCGCCGGATCTCCAGGCGAGCTGCTGCTTTATCTCTTCGGTCGGCAGGGCGCGGCCCACGTCGAGGTGAGCGGGCCTGATGCGGCAGTCGAAGCCGTGCGACGCGCGCGGTTCGGCATGTGACAGGAGAGTTCTGGCTCTCGTCCAGGACGGGTACGCCCTCGCTGCCCGACCGATTCGCTTACTCCAGCAGAGCCCCGCCGACGATTAGGTTTCCAGACGCCCTCGCAGAGTGAATACGGCGAGCATCGAGACGCCGAAGGCCAACCACAACACCGGCGCAATGTCCCACTCGTGCCAGATCGCCCAACCGTTGAGGCGAGGGTGTACCCGGTCTGAATCGGCCGCGACCACGACTACGATGTCGCCTGCTCCATTATCGACATGCGGCCGTGCAGTAAGGGTGAAGACGACACTGACGAGGGCAAGGGCTTGGGCAAGGGCTGCTGATGTTGGCCGGTGTGGTTAGAACGGCCGCGGGATGTAGGCGGCGTCCATGCCGATCAGGCACACGGCGATGGTGAAGACGTAGGCCGCGGCGATCTGCCAGCGGACCGAGGTCTCGATGCTGAGGTACTTGTTGGCCCGTCCAGATTTGCGCTCGCGCCAGCGGTGCCACGTCTCCAAGCCCCCGAGGATCAGGATGAAGAAGAAGACCGGCGACGGGTGCCAGATGATCAGCCCAACGGCGGCAGCCATGCCGCCTAGCCACACCACCGGGTGCAGCGCGCCCGCGACCCGTCCGCCGTCCAGCGGCAGCACGGGGAAGAGGTTGAAGAGGTTGAGGAAGAAGGAGGTGTAGGCCAGCGCCCGCAGAAAGTCCGAGTTCATCGACTCGGCGACGCCGAGCACGGCACCCGCACCGAGCAGGCCCGCAATCGGTCCGGCCAGCGCGGAGACAGCCTCCTGCGAGACAGAGCGCTGTTTGCCCTCGATGCTGACGAACGCGCCGATGAACGGGATGAACATCGGGGCGCTTGCCTTGATCCCCTGTAGCCGGAGCGCAAAGACGTGCCCGAGCTCGTGCACGAACATCAGCAGGACGAACCCGACGGCGAACTTCCAGCCCCAGAAGATCGCGTAGGCGGCGATCGAGATCAGCATACTGAGGAACGTCTTGAGCTTCAGCAGCGTGAACAGCCCGAACTTGCCGATCAGCGCGGTCTTGCCGAGCACCTTGAGGCTCGCACCGCCGACGACTGCGGTGCCGCCGCCGATCTTCCCTACCTTGGCCGGCCAGGTCCTGCGCCCGCCCATTACGGCGTTGTGCATGTCGGCGGCCGTCTGGTCAGTCGCGGTCGCGGCTGGCTGCGGCGGCACGTCGGGGCGCAACTAGCGGTCCAAGGACGGGTCGCTCATGACCGGCGACGGTAGCAGGCCTGCGCTAGGTGCCGGGGCCTCGCAGCTGGCCGTCCCTTCGTGCGTGACGCGGCGCATCAACGCCTTGAACGGCATATCAAGCACGACCGCGCGACCAGCGGCAGTTTAGGACGCGTCGAGCCACGAGGTGTGGCGCGCGACAATCTGCCAGCGGCCGTCTCTTTTCACCCACACGTCCGTCACAAGCATCGATCCACTTCTGTCCTGCCCCCCGACGGTCGCCTTCTGCGTGTACCTGGACCTCATTACGGCCGTGTCGCCATAGGCATGAATCTTCACATCAGAAAAGTCATAGCTATCGATGATGTAGTCGGCCAGAACTTCCAGCCACCGTGACCGAGGCACCTCGCCGAAACCGGGCGCCATCAAAGAATACTCAGGGGCGAGGAATTGCTCGACGGCGTGAACGTCACGTCGCTGGATGGCGTCGGACCACCCGGCGGACGCGGCGCGGACCTCTGCTTCAACGGCGGCCGGTGTCATGGCGGAAGTCTTGCATCGGGCCCAGCTCCTAACAAGAGCGAATGGCTCGGTCGCCAACCCGACTCATCGGCCGCTGCCAAATGAGGGCTCTTCCGCTGATCTTGTACGGCCCGGAGGCGCGCCCGGTCCTGACACCAACTGCGTAGGCCGCACGGCGAGGTACCTTCTGAGCAGGTCCCCTTTCCGTGCTACACCTACCCGGAAGTGGACAGCCTGCGCACTCTCATCGGCATTACAGGGCGTTTGCCTTCAGGCAAGGTCATCGGGGCGCGGTTGCATTAGGCCGACACCGGCGATCAGGAGCAGGTCAGCATCGTGGCCGAGTGTTGATGTTCGGCGGGACCAACAGGGGAGCCACCGTGCGTGGGGACAGGTCGCGAATCAGCTTGCTCGAGCCAGAGTGCCATCGGGCACCAGAACGTCGGCGGTGATCGACAAACGCCCATCGCCTAGGGCACAGTTCTGTGTCGAATCCTGCCGGGGGCACACAATCGGACATATCGAACCGATCTTCAAGTGCCCTAGTCACCGGCCCGTGCGGTGCCGCTGGAATTGTCGCAGGTCCCGCCGCCAGAGTCCCCACGACATCGGGCGTGTTCTATGTCGGCAGGTCAACGCGGTGCGAGTTCGGGCAGGTTCGTGCCCTACCCCCTGGCCGTTCGGTCAGCCTGTCCCGCCCGTCCGGCTTGCTGGCCGCGAATGCCTGAGTGCGCCACGTGGCGGCCGAATCCGGCGCGATCGTCGTTCCGAAGCCGCAAGACCCGCACTCATCTGCCGATGAGCGATCCCGCGGGCCGAAGTGACCCGCGGCCAGGCCACGGGTCACCCGACTTGCCGGTTCAATCCTTCTTCGCAGCGGACGCGTCGACGCAGACGATTCCCTTGTTGCCGTCCTGGTCGGCGATCACGGTGAGCGAGGGCGCGTTGCTGTCATCGACGATGGTCCCACCCGCGGCGACGGCAGCGGCGATCCGTTGCTCGGCCACCTCGGGCGCCACATAGATCTCGATGTGGAACCGCTGACCCGGGGCCTCGTGTTCGTCGGCGTCCCCGAACCACAGGTTTGGCACCCGTCCCGTGGCATCCCGGATCTCGTCGCTGGGGGTCCCGCGGCCCTGGGCATCGACGCTCCCGGTCAGCAGGGCGGCCCACACCGGGGCGATGGTCGCGGAGCGCGCCGTGTCGAGGCCGAGCTCGATGTCGCTGACCGAGGCCGGGTCGGCGTCGACCTGGTGGTCAACGGCAATCTCGGTGATCCGTCGCGCGAGGTCGACGTCCTGCTGGGTCACCCATTCAACAACGTGTTCGGTGCCTTCGTCGTCGCGGTAGATGGCGTCGTCGCTGACCAACTTGAAGTCGACATATCCCTTACCGATGGACACACTCGGGTGGTGGCCGAGCGCGTCGCCCGCCTCGCCCACCGCGGCGACGAACCGTGCGCCGGTGCCGAAGTCGCCGACCAGGTAGCGCGCATGCAGTCCCTGGGCCAGCTTGCGCCAGTCGGTCAGGTTCGCCTCGGCGATCTGGTCGCCCTTCAGCATGTCCATGGACGGGGACCCTATCCCTGAATCAGCCCGTAGCACTAGCGCAATGAACAACCGGATCTGCCGCGATCCGCTCGCCCTCCCATGCGTACCGACGGGAGCCCCACCGGGCGGGCGAGTCCCCACGGCATGTGCTGCAAGTCGGCGGTGTCGTGACTCGGTTGCGGCGTAGGCGGAAGGCAGGGCCTGCGGGGCTGCGGATTTATGGTGAGGTCGCGTCGGTCATAGGGTGAACCATGTGACCCAGTCAAGTGAAGTCGACCGGCCACGGATCGTCCGTCCTGAGCAGGTGCCGGTGCGTGCGGTATGGCCGTTGGAGCCGACCCATTTCACACCCTGGCTCGGCGAACAGGGCCATGTTGGAGTCTCCACTGGTGGCCGTCGAAAGTCCCCACCTGTGGTCATGGGTTGGTGTCACCTCCTGGTGATGGTTGGGTTGATGTGACTGTGTGGGGTCTTCTCGGTCGGGCAGTCGTTGATCGAACCCGTGGTTCTCGTGGCGGGGCAAGGGGGTCGCGCAGCGACCGAGCGGAGCGAGCTTGCCCCTTGCGCCGGCGCGAGGTTCATGGGTATGCCCTCGTGGTGGCCGGCCGGGAAGGAGCACTATGGTCATCGGGCCGTCTCCCGGAGGCGGTGAGCAAGGGCGAGGCGGCGTGGATGACCCGACGGCGTCTGTACGGCCCCAACCATCCCGACACGCTATGGGCCGCGAGCTAGGTCGCCATTTGCCTACCGGGAACTTGGCCGCCACAGTGAGGCGCTAACCATCAGCCTGGACACACTTCACGCGCGGATCCTGGTCCTTGGCCCCGACCATCCCGACACACTGCAAAGTCGCAACAACGTCGCTGGATGCTACAAAGCACTGGGCCGGCACGAGGAGGCGCTGCCGCTGTACGAATCCACCGCCGCCGACACGCTGAACTCCCAGCACAACCTGGCCGAAGCCTACCGGGCAGCGGGTCTGGCAGACGAGGCGCTCGCCCTCATGCGCGACACGCTCGCCGAACGGATCCGGCTGTTCGGGCCGGACCACCCAGACACGCGACAATCCCAAGCCTTTGTCGAGTCGGCCGACACAACATCGCGGAACGTGTGACGCGACGGGCAGCGAGGCCGAGCCACCCGCCCCGCGCGCCCAGCACGTGCCGGTTGGTCGGCCGACCTCCCATCGGGAGCGCGAGGGGTCGCCCGGGGTTTTCCCGGAGGTAGCACGTCTCGGTCGTCGGGCTGGATCCACCTATCACGTGTGAGACCACTGAGCCTTCTCGACGAATCGAAGGGGCCGGAGCCGGCGGAGCTGGACCCGTAATGACGCGTATGGGGGGTCACCCTGATTGAACAAGGCCACCACGTCGATTAGACAGGTAGCGATGCTGGGCCGAACCGGAAAGAGGGATCGATGTCGTTGCGGAGATACGTGCGTCGGCGGGCCGGATGGATACGCGGGATTGCGGGCGTGGCCGCGGCCAGTACGCTCGTCGCGGGTGTCGTGGTGGGGGCGCCCAGCGTGCCGGCCGGGACCGGCGGCGCGGCGCAGGCGGGTGCCGACGCGCTGGCGGGGAGCAGGGTGGTGGTCCGGCGCACCGGTTTCGGCATCCCTCATGTGCTCGCGGCGTCCTACCGCGACGTGGGGTTCGGTGTCGGTTACGCGATCGCCGAGGACAACCTGTGCGGGCTCGCCGACGACATTTTGACCGTGTCCGGGCAGCGTGCACGGTTTCTTGGTGCGGACGCCACCACACCGGAGGGGGTGAACAACCTCGACAGCGACATCTACCACGCCGCAGTGAACCGCTCGGGCGTTCTCGAGGCGGCGCTCGCCCAGCCGGAGCCGCTGGGTCCCAGCGCCGCGGCCCGGGACATTGTGGCCGGGTACGCGGCTGGGGTGAACCGGTACCTGGCGAAGCACCCGGTGGCGGGTTTGTCGGACCCGACCTGTCGCGGCGCAGCCTGGGTACGTCCGATCACCGCGCTGGACGTATGGCGGCGCATCAACGAGATCGTTACCTTGAACGGTGGTGCGGCGTTTGCGCAGGAGATCGCGACCGCCGCGCCGCCGGCCGCCGGCCAGGCTCGAATGGCCGCGCCGTCGAGCAGGCACCCCGTCGGCCTGCTTGGTCGGGGTATCGGCAGCAACGGGTGGGCCATCGGCCGGGACGCGACCGCCGACGGCACCGGCATGCTGCTGGCCAACCCGCACCTGCCGTGGCTGCCCGCCGAGCGGTTCTACCAGATGCAGATGACCATCCCCGGGCAGCTGGACGTCAGTGGCGCTACCGTGTTCGGGCTGCCCGTGGTCGCCGTCGGGCACACCGACGGGGTCGCCTGGACGCACACCACGTCCACGGTCGCCCCGGACACGCTTACCGAGTTGAGCTTGGCGCCCGCCGACCCGACCCGGTACCTGGTAGACGGCAAGGCACGGTCGATGCGGCGCCAGCAGATCACCGTGCAGGTACGCGACGCGCACGGCGTGCACCCGGTGAGCCGCACGCTCTACCGCACCCCGGACGGCCCGGTTCTCGCGGTACCCGGGCTCCTCGACTGGAGCGCCGATATCGCTTACGTGCTGCACGACGCGAACGCCGGGAACGTCCGCGCGGTGGATCAGTGGCTGGCCTTCAACCGGTCGCAGAGCCTCGCCGACCTGCGGGCCGCTCAGCGCCGGCACAACGGCCTACCGTGGGTGAACACCCTCGCCGTGGAGCGTTCCGGGACCGTTCTCTACAACGACGTGCAGGTGGTGCCCGCCGTCAGCGACGCTCTGGCGGACCGCTGCGCCACCGCGCAGTCCGGGCCGCTGTTCCAGGCGACCCGGCTGGTCGTCCTGGACGGCAGCCGGTCGGACTGCGGGTGGGGCACCGACCCGAGCTCCGTGGTACCGGGCCTGTTCGGGCCGGCCTCGCTGCCCAGCCTCACCCGCACGGACTTCGTAGCGAACTCCAACGACAGCCCGTGGCTGACGAACCCGGCCGCGCCGCTCACCGCGTTCCCCCGGATCGTCGGCGATGTGGGCACGGAACGCTCGTTGCGGACCCGGCTCGGGCTGGACATGATCGCGGACCGGGTAGCCGGCACCGATGGCTTCGGGCCGCCCGGCTTCACCCTGGACACGCTCCAGGCGACCATGCTGGGTGACCGCAACCTCGGCGCCGAACTGGCCAAGCCTGCCGTGGCCGCGCTGTGCGCAGGCACTGCCACGCTGCCGGACAGTGCCGGGGTACCGGTCGACGTGCGGTCGGCGTGCACCGTGCTGACCGGATGGGACGGGCGGGCGACGGTCGGTGACCACGGCGCCGTGCTGTGGCGCGAGTTCTTCAACCGGGCCATCGCCGCAGCCGGCGCCGACATATGGCGTACCCCGTTCGACCCAGCGCGGCCGCTCACCACGCCGCGTGACCTGAACACCGACCGAATCGAGGTGCGCACCGCGCTGGCCGACGCGGTCGAGGCGGTCACTGCGGCCCACCTGCCGCTGGATGCGCCCATCGACGCCGCGCAGCGGTACCAGTCGATCGGCTTGGGTGGCTGCACCCAGGCCGAAGGGTGCTTCAACGCGATCGAGCCACCCGGCGGCCTGGACCCGAACGGACACTATCCGGACGTCGCCTTTGGCACGAGTTTCCTGATGGCGACCCAGCTGACGGCCGCCGGGCCGCGGACGCGCACCCTGCTGCTGTACTCGGAATCGGGCAACCCGGCCTCTCCCCACTTCCTCGACCAGACCGAGCTCTACGCCGCCGGTCAGTGGGTGACCGAACGCTTCACCCGAGTGGAGATCGCGACCGATCCAGCGCTACGGGTGGAGGTACTCGACCCCCGGTGATCCTTCCCGTCCGTCGGACCCCGCGGCCGCCAGCCGCACCGCCGGGGCGGGATCGCTCAGCAGCAGGAAGGTGCGGTCGGGTCACTGGCCGGATCGAGTCGACCGATGGCCAGCACCAGGCTGGCCCGTACCACCGCAACGTCCTCCACATCCCGGCGTGCCTGCAACCTGGGCAGAATCTCCGCCGCCAGGTCGGTGAGGGCGCTGTTCCGCCAGGTCAGAAGCAGTACGACGCGACGCTTGGGGGTGCGTTTCGGGGCCTCGACCCGGGGCACCAACCTGCGCCCCTCGGGAGGGCTCATAGGCCAGCCCTCGATTACGTCCTCATCGCGGCAGATCCGGGCGATCCTCAGGTGAAGAGCGCCGCTACTCGAACGCCTCGGCATGACCCCCGATCCGGTCAGGTATGGAGAAGCGGCAGGGTGTCGTCGGGCCTAGTCTTCCTTCAGATGGCCGGCATTGCGCCGAGCCTTAAGCGTCGAAGGGTGGCGGAAAAATGCCCGCGAAGAGTCCCCAGGCCGAGTCCGACGGCTTCAGCGCTGAGGAGCGTGCCGCGATGAAGGAGCGCGCCGCGGAGCTGCGCGCCGAGGGCAAGAAGGGCGCCAAGAAGGCCGACGGACTGCAGGCGGTCCTCGACCGGATCGCGGAGATGGCGCCGGAGGATCGTGCGCTCGCCGAGCGCGTGCATGTGACGGTGACCGCCACCGCCCCGGAGCTGTCGCCAAAGACCTGGTACGGGATGCCCGCCTACACAAGCGCGGACGGCAAGGTCGTCGTCTTTTTTCAGGACTCGGGCAAGTTCAAGTACCGGTACTCGACCCTGGGCTTCCAGGAGGCGGCCAACCTCGACGACGGGGACATGTGGCCGGTGTCGTACGCGCTCCAGAAGTGGAGCCCCGTCGTAAAGAAGAAGGTCGTCGAGTTGGTGAAGGCTGCGGTCTCCTGAACGGTTGCCCGCGACCGCCGCGCGTGGCGCCCGGTTAGCAGTGCGGACGGCTCCGCCTCAGCACATGCCGTCACGACCCTCCGTGCCACGAACGGCCCAGCGCGCTCATCGGCAAAGGCCGAGCCCCCGACCAACTGACCACCGTGACGGAGAGCGACGAGCGGTCGGCGGCAGAACAGTGTGTTTCCACTGTCTGCTCGCCCTCTTGTTCTCGGTGGCAGAATTCGGTCGTGCCTGCTCCCACCGAGCGGTTGGCCAACAGGGTCAGGCGTGACTTCCCGGCCGACCGCGCCGACGAGGTCATCGGT
>JAEHDK010000754.1 GCA_016880465.1 Micromonosporaceae bacterium | reverse complement strand
GGCCGCCCGGCCGCGGCGTCGGCGTCGGCGTAGCTGCCCAGCGGCCGCACCGATCCGTCCGGGTCGCGCAGCACCGGACCATCCGGCAGGCACAGCACCCAACCGCCGCGCTGCCGCGGTACGACCGCCCCGACGTGACCCGGGGTCGCGAACTCGCCCACCTCGCCGCCGGTCATCGCGCGCCAGAGCACCCGCTTGCCGAGGATGTCCACCCACACCATCCGGCCGCCGGTCTCGTCGTACACCGGTCCTTCGCCCAGCCGGCATACGCGGTCATCGAAAACCTCCACAAAAGTGATCTTCCGCTGCCCGGCCCCGCCGGCGCTACCCTCGTCGCATGTCGAGGACCCGGGTCGTCGTGGTGTCCGCACTCAGCGTGGTGGTACTCGGGGCCGCCGTCGTGGGCGTAGGGCTGTGGCGCGGCTGGTTCGCCCACCCGTCAGTCAGCGACGCCCGGGAGATCACCCTGCCCGGCGGCGCGATCCGGCCGCTGGCCACGAACCTGACCGCACCGTGGGGCCTGGCCTTCCTGCCCGACGGTAGTGCGTTGGTCACCGAGCGGGACACCACGCGGCTGCTGTCGGTCGCGGCCGACGGCCGGGTCACCGAGGTGCAGAAGCTCGCGGACGTACGCCCCGGCGGCGAGGGCGGCCTACTGGGCATCGCGGTCTCGCCCACGTACCAGGCGGACCGGTGGGTGTACGTCTACTACACGAGCGCGTCGGACAACCGGATCGCGCGGCTGCACCTGGGCGAGCCGCCCGAGCCGATCCTCACCGGCATCCCCAAGGCCGGCAACCACAACGGCGGCCGGCTCGCGTTCGGGCCGGACGGCATGCTGTACGCCGGCACCGGAGACGCCGGCGACCGCGACCGCGCCCAGGACGTCGGGTACCTCGGCGGCAAGATCCTGCGGATCACCCCGGAGGGGAGACCGGCGCCCGGTAACCCGTTCGGCGACTCTCCCGTGTGGACCCTCGGGCACCGCAACGTACAGGGGCTCGGCTGGGACAGCCGCAACCGGATGTACGCGGTCGAGTTCGGCCAGAACCAGTACGACGAGCTGAACCGCATCGAGGCCGGGCGCAACTACGGTTGGCCGGTCGTCGAGGGGACCGGCAACGACCAGCGGTTCGTGGACCCGATCGCGACCTGGGCCACCGACGAGGCATCGCCGAGCGGCATCGCGGTCGTCGGCGACCGGGTCTGGATCGCGTGCCTGCGTGGCCAGCGGTTGTACCGCATCGGCACCGACGGCAGCGCACCCGAGCAGTTGCTCGTCGGCCAGTACGGCCGGCTGCGGCACGTGGCGACGGCGCCGGACGGGTCGATGTGGGTGCTCACCAACAACCGGGACGGCCGCGGCTCGCCGCGCGCCTCCGACGACCGGATCCTCCGGCTCAGCCCCTGACCGCGGTGCCGGCACCGGGCCGGCGGGTGTCCACATCGGATGACAGCTCGGCGCGTGCGGCTCGGTGACGTCCGGCGTCGCGACGGCCGCCACCGCGGCGCTGGCCGCTTCTCCGCCGCGGCGCCGGACGTCGAGCCCGACCCGGGTGCCACGGACGGCGCCGCCGCGGGCGCGCCAACGACGGTCGCTGCCGCGACCGGAGCAGCGCGGCGAGCATGGCGAACACAACCTGCTGACGCCGCCCCG
>JAEHDK010000753.1 GCA_016880465.1 Micromonosporaceae bacterium | reverse complement strand
GGTCTACCGCGAGTCTCCGCCCGATCTGGCGGAGCGCCTGGGCGAGCCAGGGGAGTATCCGTACACCCGCGGCGTCTACCCGACCATGTACACCACGCGGCCGTGGACGATGCGGCAGTACGCCGGCTTCGGCACCGCGGCCGAGTCGAACGCCCGCTACCACCAGCTGCTCGCCGCCGGCACCGCCGGGCTCTCGGTGGCGTTCGACCTGCCGACCCAGATGGGGTACGACTCGGACTCGCCGGTCGCGCACGGCGAGGTGGGCAAGGTCGGGGTGGCGATCGACTCGATCGACGACATGCGGACGCTGTTCGACAACATCCCGCTGGACCGGGTCTCGACGTCGATGACCATCAACGCACCGGCCGCCCTGCTGCTGCTGCTCTACCAGCTCGTCGGTGAAGAGTCTGGGATAGCCGGCAGCCAGCTCAACGGCACGATCCAGAACGACATCCTCAAGGAGTACGTGGCCCGCGGCACGTACATCTTCCCGCCCAAGCCGTCGCTGCGGCTGGTGGCCGACACGTTCGCCTACTGCCGGGTGGAGATCCCGAAGTGGAACACGATCTCCATCTCCGGGTACCACATGGCCGAGGCGGGTGCCACGCCCGTGCAGGAGGTCGCGTTCACGCTGGCCAACGGCGTGGACTACGTACGCGCGGCGCTCGCCGCCGGCCTCGCGGTCGACGAGTTCGCCCCGCGGCTCTCGTTCTTCTTCGTCGCCCGTACCACGCTGCTCGAGGAGGTCGCCAAGTTCCGCGCGGCGCGGCGGATCTGGGCGCGGCTCATGCGCGACGAGTTCGGCGCCAAGGATCCCCGGTCGATGATGCTGCGGTTCCACACCCAGACGGCCGGCGTCCAGCTGACGGCCCAGCAGCCGGAGGTGAACCTGGTACGCGTGGCGGTGCAGGCGCTCGGCGCGATCCTCGGTGGTACGCAGTCGCTGCACACCAACGCGTACGACGAGGCGATCGCGCTGCCGACCGAGAAGGCGGCCCGGCTGGCCCTGCGTACGCAGCAGGTGCTCGCGTACGAGACGGACCTGACCTCCACAGTGGACCCCTTCGCCGGCTCGTACGCGATCGAGGCGCTGACCGCGTCGATCGAGGAAGAGGTCGACGACCTGATGACCCGGGTGTTCGACCACGGCTCCGCGGTCGACGCGATCGAGGCCGGCTTCCAGAAGCGGGAGATCGAGGCGTCGGCATACCGGTTCACGCAGGAGATCGAGGCCGGTACCCGGGTCGTGGTCGGCGTCAACCGGTACGCGCTGGACGCCGAGGAGCCGTACGAGTCGCTGCGGGTGGATCCCGCGATCGAGGGCACCCAGGTGGCCCGCCTCGCCGAGCTACGCGCAACCCGGGACGCCGGCGCGATGGACCGGGCCCTGGCGGAGCTGCGCCGGGCGGCCGAGGGTACGGACAACGTCCTGTATCCGATGCGCGAGGCACTCCGCGCCCGGGCGACCGTCGGCGAGGTCTGCCACTCCCTACGCGACGTTTGGGGGCTGTACCGCCCGGTCGACCCGTTCTGATGCCGCACAACCGGTCCGGGTGCGCTACCCGCGGCCGGCGTACCACACGTTTGGCGGGTCGGTCGGTGTAAAGCGGCGATCTTCGGGAACCTGGACGGGGAGGCCGACACGCCCGGGCGCGGGTCCTGTGAAACATGCCTGCTTGGGCGGGTTGTCCGGTCACGCTCGTGACCGCCGTGGCCGTCACACGTTGTAGGAGGTGTGGGACAGATGTCGGCTGTAGATCACGCGACAGATGCCGTCCCGCCGGCCACGGAATGCCACTACCAGGGTCTACCTAACGCAGCGCAATTCGATCACCACGCGAATGAGGTTGCGCTCCGTCACCGCCTGGGGTCTAGGCTGTCCGAGTCCTGTGCCATCGACTCAAATCGAGAATTCAACGTGACGAGTGCGCTGACGCTGCCGCCGAGCAGCACGCTGACGTCCTCCCGGCCCGACACGCCACCCGGTGCGGACGCGCTCCCCGGTCAGCTCGACCGATGGCTCGCGTCGCGGGGTGCCGAGCTCGTCGCCGTACGCCGGCACATTCACGCGCATCCCGAGCTCTCCCACCACGAGTTCGAGACGGCCGCCCTGGTGGCGCGCGAGCTCGGGAAGGCCGGCCTGCAGCCGCGGTTCCTGCCCAAGCGGAACGGCGTGATCTGCGATATCGGCCAGGGCGACAAGGCGATCGCGCTGCGGGCCGACCTCGACGCGCTGCCGCTGCCGGACATCAAGGACGTGCCGTACCGGTCGACCGTCCCGAACGTGTGCCATGCGTGCGGGCACGACGTACACACGACGGTGCTGCTGGGTACGGGTCTAGCGCTCGCACACCTCGCCGAGCGCGACGAGCTGCCCGGCCGCGTCCGGCTGATCTTCCAACCGGCGGAGGAGCGCTTCCCGTCGGGGGCACATGAGGTGATCGCGGCCGGCGGACTCAAGGACGTCGCGGCGATCTTCGCGCTGCACTGCGCCCCCCAGCTGCCCTGCGGCCTGGTCGGGGCGCGGTCGGGCCCGTTGACCGCGGCCGCCGACATGGTCGAGGTCCGGCTGAACGGCCGGGGTGGCCACACCGCCCGCCCGCATCTCACGTCCGACCTCGTGCACGCGCTCGGTCGGGTGATCGTGGAGGCGCCGGCCCTGCTGGCCCGGCGGGTCGACTGCCGGGCCGGCGTCTCGCTCGTGTTCGGCGCGGTCCGCGCCGGCGAGGCGGCGAACGCCATCCCGATCGAGGGCGTCGTGCGGGGTACCGTCCGGGTGCTCGGCCGCGAGGCCTGGCGTGAGCTGCCGGAGCTGGTTCCGGCCGTCATCAAGGACGCCGTCGCGGGCACCGGCGCGACCGTCGACGTCGAGTACACGCGGGGCGTACCGCCGGTCATCAACGACCGCGGGGCCACCGCGATCATCGCCGGTGCCGCGGGTGCCGCGCTCGGCGCCGACCACGTGGTCGAGGCCGACGTCAGCATGGGCGGCGAGGACTTCGCGTTCTACCTGGAGCAGGTGCCGGGCGCGATGATCCGGCTCGGCGTGGCCCAGCCGGGTACCGACGTCAAGTTCGACATCCACCAGTCCGCGTTCGACGTGGACGAGCGGTCGATCGGGCACGGCGTACGCATCATGGTGCACACCGCGCTCGCCGGGATCTCGTCCGGCGCGTTCTGAGCACGAACCTGGCCCGCCGGGTACCGGGGATGACCCGGTACCCGGCGGTGTGTCACGGCGCAGCCGGAGCGTCGCCTCCGCCGCCCGCCTCGGCCAGCGGCACGGCGCCCGCGCCCGCCGCGACGGC
>JAEHDK010000098.1 GCA_016880465.1 Micromonosporaceae bacterium | reverse complement strand
CTGGCGGCGGCTGGACCGGGCGGCCGGGACGCTGCAGGGACTGGCCGCCCGGCTCGGCGGACCGGGGGAGAGCGCGGTCCTGGACGCCGCGGTGGCCGAGCGCGGACTGCGCGAGCTGGCCGAGCGGACGGCCAGCGTCGAACGCGGCATGCGGTTCGCGACCGGCGAGGCGTACGCCGCGCTGACCGAGTCGCATGCCGCGCTGGTCGCCCAGTTCGAGCAGGGCGTGGCGGCGTACGAGGGGCTGGTCGGCGCGGCGGCCGCGTACGTCGCCGAGGACGGGCGGGTGCAGCCGGACATGGCGGTCAGCCGGCTCACCGCGGCCGCCGATCTGCTCCGGGGCATCGCCGCCGGGTTCGCCGAGCTGCGTACCCCGCCCCGGCCAGCGGCCGCCACGGACTGATTTCGGCTCGCCCGCCGGCCACCGACCGGCTAGCATCCCGCGCCATGGGCGGGCCGTCCATGCTGGGCCGGAGCTTCGCGAAGCTGTGGCTCGCGAGTGCAGTGTCCAATGTGGGCGATGGGGTTCACGCCCGCCGGGTTGCGGGCGCCCGAGCCGGTCGCGGTCCCGGCGTGACCGGCGTGCGTGCGCGGCGCTACCGCAGCTCGACGGGGACGAACGCGCGCTCGGCCGCGCCCGTGTAGACCTGGCGCGGCCGGCCGATCTTGTTGTCCGGGTCGCCCATCATCTCGCGCCACTGCGCGATCCAGCCGGGCAGCCGGCCGAGGGTGAAGAGCACGGTGAACATCTTCATCGGGAAGCCCATCGCCTTGTAGATCAGGCCGGTGTAGAAGTCCACGTTGGGGTACAGCTTGCGGGACACGAAGAAGTCGTCGGCGAGCGCGATCTCCTCCAGTTGCATCGCGAGGTCGAGCAGCGGGTCCGGCTTGTGCATCCGGGCCAGCACGTCCTGCGCCGCCTGTTTCACGATCGCGGCCCGCGGGTCGTAGTGCTTGTACACCCGGTGGCCGAAGCCCATCAGCCGGACACCCTGCTCCCGGTTCTTCACCCGGTTGACGAACGACTGGACGCTGCCGTCCGCGCGGATCCGGTCGAGCATCTCCAGTACCGCCTGGTTGGCGCCGCCGTGCAGCGGGCCGAACAGCGCGAGGATCCCCGCGGAGATCGAGGCGAACAGGTTGGCCTGGGCCGAGCCCACCAGCCGTACGGTCGACGTGGAGCAGTTCTGCTCGTGGTCGGCGTGCAGCACGAACAGCATGTCGAGCACCTTGGCCACGACCGGGTCCACGGTGTACGCGGTGGCCGGCACCCCGAACGTCATGCGCAGGAAGTTCTCCACGTAGGCGAGGGAGTTGTCCGGGTAGAGGAACGGCTGCCCGATCGACTTCTTGTACGCGTACGACGCGATCGTCGGCACCTTGGCCAGCAACCGGACCGTCGACGCCTCCACCTGCTCGGCGTCGAACGGGTCGAGGCTGTCCTGGTAGAAGGTGGACAGCGCGCTGACGGCCGAGGACAGGACCGGCATCGGGTGCGCGTCGCGCGGGAAGCCGTCGAAGAACCGGCGCAGGTCCTCGTGCAACAGCGTGTGCCGGTTGATCGACTCCTGGAACTCGGCGAGCTGGACAGCCGTCGGCAGCTCGCCGTAGATCAGCAGGTACGACACCTCCAGGAAGGAGGCGTGCCCGGCGAGCTGGTCGATCGGGTACCCCCGGTACCGCAGGATCCCGGCGTCGCCGTCGATGTACGTGATCGCCGAGGTGCACGGCGCGGTGTTGACGTACCCGGGGTCGTAGGCGACGTACCCGTTCTCGTGGAGCAGGCCGCCGACGTCGACTCCGGACGGGCCCACCACGGCCTCGCGTACCGGCAACGAGAGCGTTCCGCCGGGGTGGTCGAGCCTCGCGTCCGCCATACCTGCACGGTAATCCCTGGCCGGCCGGGTTCGCCGGTCAGGGCCGCAGGGGACGGGTCGAACCCGGCGGCGCCGGACCGGGCTGGCAGGTCGGGCACCAGTACGTGATCCGGTCACCGAGGACATCCCGCCGGATGGTCGTACGGCACCGCCGGCAGGCCGCGCCCGCCCGGCCGTACACGTAGGTCTCCTCGCCCCGCCGCAGCGAGCCGGTCGTCACCTGCGTCCACCGGCCCCGGTGCGCCATGAGCAGCCGGTGCGCGAGCCGTACCACCGCCGCCAGCCCGGGCACGCCGGAGACCGGCGCCCACGGCGAGATCCCGCGCAGGAAGAGCACCTCGGACCTGTAAAGGTTGCCGATGCCGGCCAGGTTGCGCTGATCCATGAGCGCCTCGCCGATCGGCCGGTCGGGTTGCGTGCGCAGCCGCCGTACCGCCTCGTCGGCGTCCCAGTCAGGCCCCAGCAGGTCCGGCCCGAGGTGCCCGACGAGCCGGTCCTCCGCGTCGGTGGGTACGAGCGCGACATCGTGCAGGTGGTAGCCGACCGCGACGGCGCCGGCCGTACGCAGCACCACCCGTACCTGGTGGGCCGGCCCGCGCCACGGTGCACCCGGTGCGTACACCCGCCACGAGCCGTCCATCCGCAGGTGCGAGTGCAGGGTCTGGCGCTTTCCGCCGGTTGGTGCGCCCGCGGGCGACTCGAGGCGCAGCAACAAGTGCTTACCCCGGGTGGCCGACTCGACGACCTGGCAGCCGGTCAGGTCGACGGTCGCGAGCGCGGGTACGCGGAAGTCGCTGCCGGTGAGTGTCCGCCCGACGAGGCCGCGCTCCAGCACTCGTGCGGTGTTCCAGACGGTGTCGCCCTCGGGCACGCCCCTATCGTGCCCGAACCCGGTCCGCCCGGCCGGGCCGAGCCGGCGTCAGGCCGGGGTCAGCCGCAGTACGTCGCCCGGGGCGACCGCCAGTACGACCACCGCCCGACCGCCGTTGACGGCCACCGACACCCGGTCGGCGGAGTCGACGTAGACGACCAGCCCGCCGGGCGGCGCATCGGCGAACGTGGCGCCCCGCTCGGCGGGCACCCCGCTCACGAGCAACCGGTCGCCCAGCGGGGCAAGGTCCGGTGCGGTCGCGGCGAGCTGGACGTTGCCGAACCGGTCCACGGTGAGCACCTCGGCCTCGACCCAGCCGTCCCCGCGGTCGACCGCCGGGTCAAGCAACCGGACGAGCGATGCGGGATCGACCGCGATGCCGGCATCGGCGAGGTCCGCGCCGAACGCCAGCCGGGCGGCCACCGGAGCGAACACGTCCCGCCCGTGGAAGGTGTGCGAGACCCGCGTGGCGAACCAGGCCGGGTTGGCGAGCTCGACCGCCAGCCGTGCCCCGCCGAGCGCGTCGGCGGCCCAGGGCAGCAGCCCGTTGTCCGGTCCGACGAGCAGGCCGCCCGGCGTCTCGACGGCGAGGCCGCGGCGGGCCGTACCCACGCCCGGATCGACGACCGCGACGTGCACCGCGGGTGGCAGGTGCGGCACCGCCTGGGCGAGTACGGCCGCGCCGCGGGGTACGTCACCCGGCGCGACGAGGTGGGTGACGTCGATCACCCGGGTGGCCGGCGAGATCCGCGCGATCACCCCGTGGCACGCGGCGACGAACCCGTCCGAGAGCCCGTAGTCGGTGGTGAGCGTGATCCAGTCGTACCCCGTCATGGGATCGACCCTAATCGGTGCCCGCCGTCGCCGGGGTCGGCTCCGGTGCGCCGGCCCACCGCCGGCCGAACAGCGCAATCACCGGCAGCGTGCAGAGCAACGGTGCGACCAGCGCCAGCGGTCGCATCAGCCACCAGGACCAGCTCAGGTCGGTGGGCCGGTCGCCCACCCGGGACAGGTGCAGGACGCGGAACAGCACCAGCGCGATCGCCATCCCGGTGGAGTGGAACAGGAACAGCGGCAGCGCGAACCGGTTCACGGTCTGGTTCACCGTGCGCCAGCGCGGCCGGGTCAGCAACCGCTCCATCGTCGGGCGCAGCAGCTCAACCGTACCGATCTGGAAGAGCAGCAGCGCCACGATCACGAACGTCGGCGGCGCCATGTTGGAGAACCGATCGCCCGGTACGCCGACCATCGACGCCGGGTAGAGGCCCGACGACACGAGCCCGACGAGCCCGAACAGGCCGGCCCAGAGCAGCGCCCAGTCGAACTGCCGCGTCGCGTCGACGACGTTCTGGTAGAAGAAGCCGGCCTGGTGCGCCAGGCCCCAGACCAGCAGCATGTTGAGCCAGGCCAGCGGCTCCAGGTCCTGCTTGAACCGCAGGATGTCCACGGCCATCGCCGCGCCGGCCAGCCAGATCAGCACGAGTACGCCGTACCGCCGGTGCAGCCACAGCCCGATGGGGAGCAGCGCGATGAGCATCAGGTAGACGCCGACGAACCACAGTGGACTGACGACGAGCTTGACCGCCCGACCGATCCACGGCCAGCCGAGGTACGCCTGCGCGGCGGCGCCGAGCGCGACCCAGGTCACCAGCAGGGCGGCCGTCGGTACCGCGAGTTGGCGCAGCCGGCGTACGACGAAGCGGCCGAGCGGTACCCCATTCGAACTCGCCCGCTGCCACGAACCGAGATGGACGAAGCCGCCGATGTAGAAGAACAGCGGCATCACCTGGAACAGCCAGGTGATCAGCCAGAAGCCCGAGGTGAAGTACAGCGGACTCGTGGCATGCGGTCCGTCGGCTCGCCAGTACAGGATCGTGAACGCCCAGTGCCAGATCACCACGACGATCAGGCTGATGGCGCGCAGCCAGTCGACGTACGCATTGCGCCCATTGGCCGGCGCCGCAGGGTGACCTGTGCCCATGGCCGAACCATGCCAGGTCAGCGTGCCCGAGGCCACCCCGTAACCGACCGGTGAACGGGCGGGTGGCAAGGTGAGCGCATGCGGCTGTGTGTGTTCATCGAGCCCCAGCAAGGCGCGGCGCACGCGGACCAGCTCCTGGTCGCGTTGCGGGCGGAGGAGTGCGGTTTCGATGGCTTCTTCCGCTCTGACCACTACCTGACCATGGGCTCGCGGTCCGGCCTGCCCGGGCCGACGGACTCCTGGGTGACGCTCGGCGCGCTCGCCGTACAGACCTCCCGGATCCGGCTCGGCACGCTGGTGTCGTCCGCGACGTTCCGGCACCCCGGCGTACTGGCGATCTCCGTCGCCCAGGTCGACGCCATGAGCGGCGGTCGGGTGGACCTCGGCCTCGGTGCCGGCTGGTTCGAGGGCGAGCATCGGGCGTACGGCATCCCGTTCCCGCCGATGCGCGAGCGCTTCGACCGGCTGGCCGAACAGCTGGAGATCATCACTGGACTCTGGTCAGCGACGGACCCGTTCACCTTCCGCGGTGGCTACTACGACGTCTACGACTCGCCTGGGCTACCCAAGCCGGTGCAGTCGCCGTACCCGCCGGTCATCATCGGTGGCAAGGGCAAGCGCCGGACGGCCGAGCTGGCCGCGCGGTTCGCCGACGAGTACAACGTGGCGTTCGCCTCGCCGGAGACGGTGCGGGAGTGCTTTGCCGCAGTCGCGGCCGCGTGCGGCCGGGTCGACCGCGACGGTGCCGGCCGGGCACCGCTGGTGCTGTCCGTCGCGCTCACCGTCTGCTGTGGACAAACCGACGCGGAGGTGCGCCGACGCATGGAGGCGGCGGGCACCAGCATGGAGTGGCTGCGCGGCGCCGGTCTCGTCGGGACACCGGGCGAGGTCGCCGACCAGATCCGGGCGTACGCCGAGCTGGGCGTGTCCCGGATGTTCCTGCAGGTGCTCGACCTCGCCGACCTGGACCACCTCGATCTGATCGCGGCCGAGGTGGCCCCCGCGCTGGGCCCGTGATCCCACCTGCCCGGTGACCATGAACCGACGGATGACTGTCCCGGCGTGTGGCGCCGTCCAGTTCATGATCACGCAGGCTGGGTGGGCCGGGTCGGCGCGGCTCAGCGGCACAGGCAGAACGGATGGCCCGCCGGGTCCGCGTACACCCGGTAGTTGGTCGCCGGCTGGTAGGTGAACTTGGTAGCCCCGAGTCGCAGCGCCACCTCCTCTGCCTCGTCGAGGTCGGCCACCTGGAGGTCGAGGTCAAGCAGGCGCTGCGGCTGGGCCGGCTCGACCCGGGCGACCGGCTGCCGACGCTGCGCGAGGTCGCGGAGTCGTTGGCGATAAACCCCAACACGGTGCTCAAGGCGTACCGGCAGCTGGAGCTCGAGGGCCTGGTGGAGGGCCGCGCCGGGCTCGGCACCTTCGTGCTGCGGTCGTTGCCCGGCCGGTCCCTGCCGCACCAGGCGCGGCTGCAGCGTGAGCTCGTCGCGTGGTTGGGCCGGGCCCGCGCCGCCGGTTGGGAGCAGGACGACGTGGCGGCACTGGTCGCGACGACCCTGCGGACGGCGTACCAGGACGAGGCGCTCGGGGAGGGAGTCGCGTGAGCACCGCGCTGGAGACCAACGAGCTGGGCAAGCGGTACGGGCGGGCGTGGGCGCTGCGCGACTGCTCGCTCCGGTTGCCGGCCGGCCGGGTTGCCGCGCTGGTCGGCCCGAACGGCGCCGGCAAGACGACCCTGCTGAACCTGGCCGTCGGACTGCTCCGGCCGGACGCCGGTGCGGTCCGCGTGCTCGGCGAAGCGCCGGCCGGCAACACCGCGCTGCTGGCCCGGGTCGGGTTCGTCGCACAGGACACCCCGCTGTACGCCGACTTCACCGCGGCTGAGCTGGTCACCATGGGCGGCAAGCTCAACCGGCGCTGGGACGCGGCGGTGGCCCGCACCTGGCTGAGCAAGCTCGACATCCCGCTCGACCGGCGGGTAGGGACGCTGTCCGGCGGCCAGCGCGCGCAGGTGGCGCTGTCCCTGGCGCTGGCCTAGCGGCCCGATCTGCTCCTCCTGGACGAGCCGGTCGCCAGCCTGGACCCGCTGGCCCGCCCCGAGTTCCTCCAGGCGCTGATGGGCAGCGTGGCCCGGGACGGCATCACCGTCCTACTCTCGTCGCACCTGCTCGGCGACCTGGAGCGGGTCTGCGACTACCTGATCGTGTTGCAGTCCGCCCGGGTCCAGGTGCTCGGTGAGGTCGAGGCACTGCTGGCCGAGCACAAACTGCTCGTCGGCCCGCACCGCAAACCGGCGGACATCGCCGCAGTGGCGGTGGTACAGGAGAGCCACACCGAAAAGCAGTCGAGCCTCCTGGTCCGCCTCGACCAACGCGCCGAGCGCAACGAGCTCGGCCGGCTCCGCCACGATCCCCAGTGGACAGTACGCGACGTGACACTGGAAGACCTGGTGCTGGCCTACCTGGCCACCCCGTCCGCCGGCGCGCTGCCCGGGCCGGCCCGCTCGGACCTCGGAGTATCGGCATGATCTGGCTGACCTGGCGCCGGCACCGCAAAGCGGCCCTCTTCGCGACAGTCGGGCTGGCCGTGCTCGCCGCCGTACTCGTGCCCACCGGACGGCAGATGTACCGCGCCATGGCCGACACCGGCCTGGCGAGCTGCCTGGACCGCATGAGTCGGGCCGAGTTCATCGCGGACGGCCGCAGCGATCCGCTGACCGGCCTGCCGGACTGCGAGGCACCGGCCGAGCTGTTCACCAACCAGTTCGGCGACTACGCCCTGCCCGCGATCCTCCTTGTCTTCCTCCCGCTGCTGGTGGGGATGTTCCTCGGCGCCCCGCTGGTCGCCCGCGAGGTCGAACACGGCACCCACCGGCTCGTCTGGACGCAGGGGGTGAGCCGGCTGCGCTGGGCGCTTGTCTCGTTCGGCCTCGTCGGTACGGGCGCGCTGGTGATCGCCGCCGGCTACGCCGCGCTGGTGTCCTGGTGGATTACCCCGCTCGCCCGAGCCACCGCCTCCGGTTTCGACCGCTTGTTCTTCGACGTGCAGGGCGCGGTGCCGGTGGCGTACACGGTGTTCACGGTGGCGTTGGGCATCGTCGCCGGTACGGTGTGGCGGAGGACGCTGCCCGCGATGGCGGTGACGCTGGTCGGGTTCATCGTCGCCCGGGTCGCCGTGGGCGCGCTGCGGCCGCACTTCCTGCCGCCCGTCGAGAGCAGGTTCCCGGGACGCGTGCGACGCGTACGCGCCGGGCACATACAACCTGCACGTGTACCAGCCGGTCGGCCGCTTCTGGCTGTTCCAGTACCTGGAGTCTGGCGTGTTCCTGGCCCTCGCCGCGGTGTTGCTCGTTCTCGCGGTCCACCGGGTCCGTCGCCGCATCGCCTAGCGGGGTGGACGATGCGGCGACGAGCAGCGGTCATAGCTGGAACGGCAACGCGGTCTTCTGGTTGGGGCTGAGATAGTCCTTCACCACCAACTGGCACCCGCCGGTCGGTGGGTCCTTCACGAGGAACCGCGCGAACGGGTCCGGCGCGGTCGCCCCGGGCTTGATATTGGGCGTCAGAACGGCATCGGCGAGGGCGACGACGAAGATCACCGGCGAGCGACTGTCGCGAACCGGTCGATCGGCGCACCCTTCCTGGCCGACCGGCCGGGGCCGGCAGGTCGGCGGCGCCCTGAGCGGTCAGCCGCGCAGACGCAGGCCCCGGGGAGTGGCGCGGAACCCGGCCGCGGTCAGTGCCTCGGCGAGCGGCGATCCATGTACGGCGGCGCCGTCCGCCCGTTCGACCGACAGCGCGCCGAGCGCTCCGGCGTGGACGGCGTCGGCGAGCGCCTTGGCGGCCACCGCGAGCCGCTCCGGATCGTCCACATACGACAGTAGAGTACGGCCGCCGCGCTCGACGTAGAGCGTCAGGTCACCGTTCACCAGCGCGACCAGCGCGCCGGCCTTGCGTCCGGCCCGATGCCTCGTCGGCGCACCCGGCTCGGCACCCGCGCCCGTGTCGACCACCCGGTCGGGCCAGGGCAGGGCGGCGCCGTACGGATTTGCCGGGTCGGTCGCCGCCAGCACCACGGCCGTGGACCGGTCGCCGTCGTCCTGTGCGGCCAGCGCCCGCAACCGGTCGACCGCACCGGGGACCGCGAACTGGGCCGCGCCAAGCCCTTCGACGAAGTACCCGCGCCGGGCTGCGCCGCGCTCCTCCAGCGCGGCAAGCACCGGGTACACCGCGGCGAAGCCACCCGGGTTGCCCTCGGCGACGACCGCTCCGCGGGTGACCACCCCATGCCGCTCCAGCAGCGCGTCGGCGAGCGCCGCCGATCTGCGGGTCGGGTCGGTCTCCCGCGGCGGCAATGCGTACCACCGGCCGGCCATCGTCGGCGGCCCGGTACGGGCCGGCAGCCCGACGCGGCCCGGCCGGCGGTACCGCGAGCGGGTCGGCGTTGGCCGGGTCCGGTGTGCCCCGGACCCACCGGAGAGCAGCGCGCGCAGCGGGGCGAGCGTGTCGTTGGACAGGTAGCCCGCCCAGACGAGGTCCCACACCGCGGCGACCAGAGCGGCATCATCGGTCGACCCGACCCGGTCGGCCAGGGCCCGGAAGAACAGCGCCTGGCCGTCGCCGAGCGCATCGAGCACGGACTGGTGCGGCGGGGTGAGCGCGAACTCGGCATCGGGCGGTGCCAGCAGCAGTGGCGCGGTGTCCGCGTAGGCGAGCGTCACCCAGCCGTCCCCGCCGGCGATCGGGCCCGCTCCCGCCCAGACGACGTCGCCGCTGGCGCAGAGCTCGTCGAGGTACGCGGGGGAGTAGTCGCTCACCCGGCCGGGCAGCACGAGCCGCTCGAGCGCCGAGCCGGGGACCGGCGTGCCCTGCAGCTGCTCCACCGCGGCGGCGAGCGCCTCGACTCCGCGGGCCGTGGTGCCCACGTGTTGCCAGCGCTGGAGGAACCGGGCGAGCGCCCGCGGCGGCACCGGTTCGATCTCGCGCCGCAGGGCGGCCAGCGAGCGGCGGCGCAGCAGCCGGAGCACCTCGGTGTCGCACCACTCGGTGCCGGCGCCGTCCGGCCGGAACTCGCCGGACGTTACCCGGCCGGCGCCGGCCAGCCGGCGCAGCGCCTGCTCGACCACGAACACCCCGAGCCCGAACCGGGCCGCGCAGGTGGCCGCGGTGAACGGGCCGTGCGTACGGGCGAACCGGGCCACCAGGTCGCCCAACGGATCGGTGACCGGTTCCAGGTACGCCGTCGCGATGCCCACCGGCAGCGCCACGCCCAGCGCGTCGCGGACCCGCCCGGCGTCCTCCACCGGCAGCCAACGCTCCTCGCCGGCGATGCGGACCTGGATCGCGCGCCGGGCCGCAGCCAGCTCGCGCAGCCAGGCCCCGGCCACGCCGCGCTCCGTGCACTCCACATCGGACAGATCGCCGAGCAGCCGGAGCAGCTCGGCCACGTCCTCCATGTCGCGGGGCCGCCGGTCGTCGGTCAGCCACTGCAGCCGCCGCTCGGTCTCCGCGACCACGGCGGGGTCCAGCAGCTCACGCAGCTCGACCCGGCCCAGCAGCTCGCCGAGCAGCGTGGCGTCCAGCGCGAGGGCGGCCGCGCGGCGCTCGGCCAGCGGCGCGTCGCCCTCGTAGAGGAACGCGCCGACGTAGCCGAACAGGAGGGACCGCGCGAACGGCGACGGCCGGGGCGTCTCGACCTCGACGAGCCGGACCCTGCGTCCCGCGAGGTCCCGCATCAGCCCGACGAGGCCGGGCACGTCGAACACGTCCTGCAGGCACTCCCGGGCCGCTTCGAGGGTGATCGGGAAGTCGGCGTACTCCCGGGCCACGTCGAGCAGCTGCGCCGCCCGCTGGCGCTGCTGCCACAGCGGCTGGCGCCGGCGCGGGTCGCGGCGGGGCAGCAGCAACGCGCGGGCGGCGCACTCCCGGAACCGGGCCGCGAACAGAGCGGAGCCACCGACCGATTCCTCCACAATGGACGCCATCTCGGCCGGGTCGAACGTGACGAGGTCGGCGCCCGGGGCGGCATCGAGGCCGCTCGCGTCGAGCATGTCCGGCAGCCGTACGACGATCCCGTCGTCCGACGGCATCACCTGCGCGTCGACGCTGTAGCGCTCGCGTAGCCGGGCGCCGATCGCCAGCGCCCAGGCGCCGTTCACCTTCGCGCCGAGGACACAGTGGACGGTCAGCCGCCAGTCGCCGAGCTCGTCCCGGAACCGCTCCACCACGACCGTACGGTCGTCGGGTAGGTGCCGGGCGGCCTCCCGCTGCTCGCGCAGGTAGGCGACGAGGTTCTCCGCGGCCCACGCGTCGAGCCCGCCGGCCCGCAGCCGCTCCACCGCCGTGGGGTCGGGCAGCCGGGCCAGCGCGCGCAGCCGGGCACCGATCGCCCGGCCCAGCTCGACCGGCCGGCCAAGCTGGTCACCCTTCCAGAACGGCATCCGTGCGGCCGCGCCCGGGGCCGGCGAGACCAGCACGCGGTCGGGGGTGATCTCCTCGATCCGCCACGAGGTCGAGCCGAGCAGGAACACGTCACCGACCCGGGACTCGTACACCATCTCCTCGTCGAGCTCGCCGACCCGGGCCGCTGGCTGCGATCCGGCCAGGAATACGCCGAACATGCCCCGGTCGGGGATCGTGCCGCCGCTAGTGACCGCCAGCCGCTGGGCGCCCGGGCGGCCGGTGAGCAGGTCGGTCGCCCGATCCCAGACGAGCCGTGGGCGCAGCTCCGCGAAGGCGGTCGACGGGTACCGCCCGGAGAGCATGTCCAGCACGGCGACCAGTGCCGACTCGGGCAGCTCGGCGAATGGTGCGGTACGCCGGACCAGCGCGGCCAGCTCGCCGACCCGCCACGGGTCCAGCGCGACCATCGCGACGATCTGCTGAGCCAGCACGTCGAGCGGGTTGCGCGGGTAGCGCAGCTCCTCGATCGCACCCTCGCGCATGCGCTCGGCCACCACCGCGCAGGACACGAGGTCGCCCCGGTGCTTGGGGAACACCACCCCGGTGGAGACCGCGCCGACCTGGTGCCCGGCCCGCCCGACCCGCTGCAGCCCGGCGGCGACCGACGGCGGCGCCTCGATCTGGACGACGAGGTCGACCGCGCCCATGTCGATGCCCAGCTCCAGGCTGCTGGTCGCGACGACGGCCGGCAGCTGGCCGGACTTGAGCGCCTCCTCGATGTGCTTGCGCTCCTCGCGGGACACCGAACCGTGGTGGGCCCGCGCGACGACCGTTGGGGCACCGCCGGCCGCGCCCGACTGGGCCATGAGCTGGGCCGGCAGGCGGTTGATCGCGACCTGGCGACCCTCGCGGCGCTCCTGCGCCAGCTCGTTGAGCCGGGCGCAGAGCCGCTCGGCGCCGCGCCGGGCGTTGGTGAAGACGATCGTGGAGCGGTG
>JAEHDK010000752.1 GCA_016880465.1 Micromonosporaceae bacterium | reverse complement strand
GCCGAGCAGCCCCGCTGGCACGTCCTTCTCCACCGCACAGGTGACGAGCAGCTGGCTTGCTCCACCGACCAGCTCGCCGAGCCGGTCGCGCCGGGCGGCGCGCCTTGGCGGCATCGAGGACCGCCTTGGCCAGCTCCGGCCCGGACAGGCCCTCGGGGAGCTCGTCCTCAGTGGACACGCCGGACCTCCCCATCGCCGAGCTCGAACCGGGCGCCGCGCAGGTCGGCGGGTACGTCGCCGTCGACCGCGCAGGTGACCAGCAACTGGCTCGCGCCGCCGACCAGGTCGGCCAGCCGTTGCCGCCGGCCGGTGTCCAGCTCGGCGAACACGTCGTCGAGGATCAGCACCGGTTCGATGCCGTCGGCGCGCAGCAGGTCGTACGCGGCGAGCCGCAGCGCGAGCGCGAACGACCAGGACTCGCCGTGGCTCGCGTACCCCTTGACCGGGAGCGGACCCAGGGTCAACCCGAGGTCGTCGCGGTGCGGGCCGACCAGCGTCACGCCCCGGTCCAGCTCGGCCTGCCGGGCGTCTCGCAGCGCGGCGAGCAGCTGGTCGCGCAGCCCGTCCCGACCGGCCGGCAGGTCGCCGAGCGCGCTGCGGTACCCGATCGCCGCACCGCCGCCGCCAGCCGCGACCGCGTCGTACGCCTTCGCTACGTGCGGTGCGAGTGCCGCACACAGCTCCAGCCGGGCGGCGAGCAGGATCGCGCCGTGCTCGACCAGGTGCGCGTCCCACACCTCGAGCGTGGACAGGTCCCGGCTGCCGGCGCCGACCTTGCCCGCCAGGTACGCCGTACGCAGCAGGGCGTTCCGCTGCTTGAGCACCCGGTCGTAGTCGGCCCGGACACCGGCGAACCGCGGCTGCCGCGCGACGAGCAACTCGTCGAGGTAGCGGCGCCGCTCGGCCGGATCCCCGCGTACCAGCGAGAGGTCCTCCGGGGCGAACAGGACGAGCCGCAACGCGCCGAGTACGTCGCGCGCCCGGGTCACCGGCGCGCGACCAAGCCGCGCCTTGTTCGCCTTGCCCGGCTCGATCGCCAGCTCGACCATCAGCTCGCGTCCATCGTGGACGATCGCGCAGCGGATGACCGCAGTGGTCGCGCCGGCCCGGACGAGCGGCGCGTCGGTCGCAACCCGGTGACTGCTCAACGTCGCCACGTAACCGAGCGCCTCGACGAGGTTCGTCTTCCCGACGCCGTTCGGCCCGACCAGTACGTTGGGACCCGGCTCGAACTCGACCACCGCCCGGGGGTACGAACGGAAGTCGACCAGGTCGAGGGAGCGTACGTACATGCCGGTCCGCGCTAGCTGCCGGCGGTCAGTCCGGCTGGACGGCGTGGCCGCCGAACTGTTGGCGCAGCGCGGCGACCGCCTTCATCGCGGGCGAGTCGTCCTGCCGTGACGAGAACCGGGCGAACAGTGCGGCCGAGACGACGTGCATCGGTACGGCGAGCCGGATCGCCTCGTCGACCGTCCACCGGCCCTCCCCGGTGTCCTCGGCGTAGCCGCGGATCGCGGCGAGGTCGGGGTCGTCGTCGAGCGCCCGGTCCAGCAGGTCGAGCAGCCAGGAGCGGACCACCGTGCCAGCGCGCCAGGACTTGATCACGCCGCGGACATCGGTGACGAGCTCGGCCGCCCGGAGCAGCTCGTACCCCTCCGCGTAGGCGTGCATCAAGCCGTACTCGATGCCGTTGTGCACCATCTTCGCGTAGTGGCCGGCGCCGACCGGGCCGGCGTGCACGAAGCCGAGCCCGCCACCCGGCCGGAGCGCCTCGAAGATCGGCATGCACTGCTCGACGTGCTCCGCGGCGCCGCCCACCATCAGCGCGTAACCGGCCGCACGACCCCAGATGCCGCCGGAGACGCCCACGTCGAGGTAGCCGATCCCGACCTCGTTCAGCCGGACGGCCCGCGGGCCGTCGTCGGTGTAGCGCGAGTTTCCGCCGTCGATGACGACGTCCCCGGCGGACAGCAGCGTACGCAGCTCGTCGACCACGGCGTCCGTACCCGTGGCCGCCACCATCGACCACACCACCCGGGGTGCGGTCAGCTGGCCGACCAGATCCGCGATCGAACCGACGTCGCTGACCTCGGGGTGGTGGTCGTAGCCCACCACCTCGTGCCCCGCGGCGCGTAGCCGCTCGCGCATGTTGCCCCCCATGCGGCCCAGCCCGATCAGCCCAAGCTGCATCGTCATCCCCTCTGCCTGGTGCCGCCCGGCGTGGTGCCCTGGTACCGCCCGGCCTGGTGCCGTGGCCCGGCTCAGCGTCCCAACCGGATTGGCATGATCAGGTAACGGTAACCCGGCACGATCCCGCCGTCCTCGCTTCCGGGCGAGAGGACCGCTGGCTTGATCGGGTCCACGAAACTGAAGACCGCGATCGGCGCGTCCAGGGCGGCGAGACCATCGAGCAGGTACTGCGGGTTGAAGGCGATCATCATCTGGTCACCGGCGAAGGTCGCGTCCATCGCCTCGCTCGCCCGCGCCTCCTCGGTGCCGCCGGCCTCCACGACCAGGCCGTCCTCGGCGAAGGTCAGCCGGACCGGGGTTGCCCGCTCGGCCACCAACGAGACCCGGCGGACGACCTCGACGAGGGCGGGCACCGCGACCCGGGCCTGCGCCGCGTGTGCATCCGGGAACAGCGAGCGTACGTTCGGCAGCTCGCCGTCGAGCAGCCGACTGGTCGTGCGGCGGGTGCCGGCAGCGAACCCGATCATCCCTTCGCCGGCCGCACCCCGGGCAAGCGCGATCGTCACGTCGCCGCCGAGCGGCCCCAGCGTCTTGGCGGTGTCGGCCAGGGTCTTCGCCGGTACGAGCGCGTGGCCGCGGCCGTCGGGCTCGTCCGGTCGCCACTGCATCTCGCGAACGGCGAGCCGGTACCGGTCGGTCGCCAGCATCGTCAGCGTCGACCCGTCCAGCTCCATCCGTACGCCGGTGAGCATGGGCAGCGTGTCGTCCCGCCCCGCGGCGGTGGCGACCTGGGCGACCGCGGCGGCGAACTGGGCCGCGTCGACCGTACCGGCCGTGGCCGGCATCGTCGGCAGCGTCGGGTAGTCCTCGACCGGCATCGTCGGCAGCGTGAACCGGGCGCTACCGCAGACCAGCTCCAGGTGCGAGCCGACCGCGGCGATGTCGACCGGCTTGGCCGGCAGTGCCTTGGTGATCTCGGCAAGGAGTCGTCCGGACACCAGTGCCGCGCCGTCCGCGTCCGCGTGTACGTCGATGCTGACCTGGCTGGACACCTCGTAGTCGAAGCCGGACACGTGCAACGCGCCGTCGGTGACGCGCAGCATCACGCCGGCGAGCACCGGTACGGATGGCCGGCTGGGCAGGCTCTTGGCCGTCCACGCCACGGCGTCGGCGAGCGCGTCGCGCTCCACTCGCAACTTCATGAGATGCCTCCGCGTACGACAAGGCTGCGGGTCACTGCTCATCGAACCTTATGGCCCGACCAGCCGCACCGTGCGCCCGGCCCCGACCGTTCGGCTATCTGCACACTGTCCCCAACACTGATGATTGGGTTCTGTTGTCTTAGAGATAAGGTCGTCGTCTTCATCGGTGCTGTGGGTTCTGTGGACATCGCCCATTCCCCCAGTTCGCCCCGGCTATGCGCCGGTGGGCCCGGTGTGGAGAAGGAACCCGCCGGCCGGGTGGTCGTGCACAGCGCACCGATCATGGATGGGTTTTCCCCACTCGCCCCCAGCTCGTCCACGGGATATCCCCCAATATCTCGCGCGTTCTGTGGATGACGGCCCGGCGGCACAGTGGCCGAACAGTTACCCGGGGTTCGCCCACCGGCTACCGGCAGGCAACGTCCACAGTGTCGTCCCCAGGAGTTATCCACAACCTGTGGGTAATGCGGTTGCGGAGCGCTCCGGCGTACTCACGGCGTTTGTTTGATCCGGTTGGTCAATTCGGCGATCTGGTTGTAGAGCGAGCGCCGCTCGGCCATCTGTTGTCTGATCTTCCGGTCGGCGTGCATCACGGTCGTGTGGTCACGACCGCCGAACGCCTGCCCGATGCGCGGCAGCGACAGTTCGGTCAGCTCGCGGCACAGGTACATGGCGACCTGGCGGGCGTTCACCAGGACCCGCGAGCGCGACTGCCCGCGCAGGTCCTCCAGGCTCACGCCGAAGTACTCCGCGGTGGCCACCATGATCTGGTCCGCGGTGATCTCCGGTCCGGACCCGTCCGGGATGAAGTCGCGCAGCACCTCCTCGGCGAGCGCAAGCTCGACGGGTGACCGGGTCAGCGACGCGAACGCGGTGACCCGGATCAGCGCCCCCTCGAGCTCGCGGATCGAGTTGGCGATCCGCGACGCGATGAACTCCAGTACGTCGGCCGGCGCGGGCAGCCGCTCCTGGGCCGCCTTCTTCTGCAGGATCGCGATGCGCGTCTCCAGGTCCGGCGGCTGGATGTCGGCGAGCAGCCCCCACTCGAACCGCGTCCGCAGTCGATCCTCCAGTGTGGACAGTTGCTTCGGTGACCGGTCGGACGTGATGACGATCTGCTTGTTCGCGTTGTGCAGCGTGTTGAACGTATGGAAGAACTCCTCCTGCGTCCGCTCGCGGTTCTCCAGGAACTGGATGTCGTCGATCAGCAGGATGTCGACGTCGCGGTAGCGGCGCTGGAACGCGCTGGTCTTGTCGTCGCGCAGCGAGTTGATGAAGTCGTTGGTGAACTCCTCGGTCGACACGTACCGGACGGCCCGCGCGTTGCCGAGGGTCGTCGCGTAGTGCCCGATCGCGTGGAGCAGGTGGGTCTTGCCCAGCCCGGAGCTGCCGTAGATGAACAGCGGGTTGTACGCCTTCGCGGGCGACTCGGCGACGGCCACCGCCGCGGCGTGCGCGAACCGGTTGGACGAGCCGATGACGAACGTCTCGAACATGTACTTTGGGTTCAGCCGGTTGCCGGTCGGGTCGCTCGGGCGCGGGCCGCGTGGATCGTCGCGCAGGCTGGTGCGCTGGTCGCCGAGGAGACCGCGGCCGGGGCCGTTCTCCGACGCGGCCGGCGGTGGCGTGCCGGTGGTCCGCTCGGCCGGCGCCGGGTACGCGAACAACGCTTCGCCGTCGCGCGCCGCGGGCACCATTGGCGCCGAGCCCGGCCGCGGTTCGGAGGGGGTGCGTTGTGGCGGTGGGAGGTGCTGCGCTGCCTGGTGGTGCTGTGGCCGGCTGTCGGGATAGTGCGGCGGCAGCGTCGCCAGCTCCGCCGCGCCGGTCATGGCGCCCGGTCCGGCCAGCGCGGCGGGTACCGCCCCGTTACCGGCCTCCTCCGGTGGGCGTACGGTGACCGCGACCTGGATCGGCCGGCCCAGCTGCCGGGACAGCGCCTCGGTTATCGCCGGGCGCAGCCGTGACTCGATGACATCGCGGGTGAACGCGTCGGGCACGGAGATGAGCGCGGTGTCCTCGACGATGGCGCGCAGCCGGGTCAACTTGAGGTACGCACGCTGCTGCGGGGAGACGAGCTCGTCCGCCAGCTCCTCGGTGGCGGTCGCCCAGACCGCGCCGAGATCGGCACCATCGGTCATGGTGAGGTCCCTCGCGATCTCACACGCCACCCCCCAGTTGCTGCATGTCGGACGCTGCCGCGAAGCACGCCTTCGCCGCGACGCCGGTCCCGCCCGTACTGTCCACAGGTTTTCCACAGACTGTGTATCGACCGATCACGAGCTTCCCCACCGCTGCGCCGTAGCTCGCCGGGCCCTGAGCCGGCGGTCGCCACCCCTTGCGACCCTTGCCGTGGACCGGTTGCGTGCGGTACACCGTGCCGAACGACTCACCACCTTGCCCGGTTCTGCCTCGGTCGGCGGGCGCGAGCAAAGCCCGCCGGGCGTAGACCGGCAATCGGGCACGCTAACAGCGTTGTCCACAACCGTTCAACCACCGGCCGCCGGGGTACCGGCGTGATTGCCACATAACAGGCATGGCGCGGGGCATTTGACCCGATAGTGGTACCGAAGTAACCTTGATCGGCCAATCCGCCACCCCGGCTGGGGTGACCGTGTGATGCCGGATAGCATGGAAGACCGACCGCAGCCCGCCTGAGAGTACGAAGACGGAGCCACCAGTGAGCAAGCGCACCTTCCAGCCGAACAACCGCCGGCGCGCGAAGACCCACGGCTTCCGGCTGCGCATGCGCACCCGGGCCGGCCGCGCCATCATCTCGTCCCGGCGCGCCAAGGGTCGCACGCGCCTCGCGGCCTGAGTCGCGAGACGGACCGAGAGCCGGGTCGCCGTGCTGGCCGTTGACCAGCGACTGCGCCGTCGCGAGGAGTTCACCGCGGCGGTACGCGGTGGGCGGCGGGCCGGCCGAGGTTCAGTAGTGATCCATCTCGCCATGCCAACTCCGGGCACCGGACCGGCGCCGCCGGCCGCGCGCGCCGGTTTCGTCGTACCCCGGGCGGTCGGTAACGCCGTCGTACGTAACCGTGTCCGCCGCCGGCTGCGGCACCTGGTGCGGGACCGGCTCGATGCGCTGCCACCCGGCACGCTGCTGGTGGTACGGGCGCTGGCCGGGGCGGGCGGTGCGACGTACGCCCAGCTGAGTCAGGATCTCGACGCCGCCCTCAGTGCCGCGCGGACGCCGCGCCACACCCGGACGTCAGGGGGGGTGGTGAGCGTGCGCACCTCGCTGCTTGCCCGAATGCTGGCGCTGCCCATCATCGCGTACCGTCGTTGGATAAGCCCGGCGCTGCCGGCGCGTTGCCGGTTCCACCCGTCCTGTAGTGCGTACGCCCTGGAGGCGATCGCGACGCACGGCGCAGTGCGCGGGTTCGGCCTCGCGGGTTGGCGGCTCCTGCGCTGCCACCCGTTCCACCCCGGGGGATACGACCCGGTGCCGCCCCCGCGCCGCCGCCGCGCTGACGCCGACGTGACTGGAGCCCTGACGTGAGCTTGAACTGGATCTACTTGATCATCTCGCAGATCCTGCTGTTCTGGCATTCGGTCTGGGACAAGCTGCTGCCCGGCCGGGCGATCCTGGCGACGAACTGGGACTGGGTTCTCGCGATCATCTTCCTGGTCGTCACCGTACGGGTGATCCTGTTCCCGCTGTTCGTCAAGCAGATCAAGTCGCAGCGGGCGATGCAGGCGCTGTCCCCGAAGATCAAAGAGCTGCAGGAGAAGCACAAGGGTGACCGGGAGACGCTCCAGAAGGAAATGATGGAGCTGTACCGGAAGGAGAAGGCTAATCCCCTTATGGGCTGCCTGCCCATGTTCCTTCAGATTCCGGTCTTCCTTGGGCTTTTCCACGTACTCAAGCGGTTGAACCCGAACCTGCCGCGCAACAAGACGCTCTACGGCTGGACCGCCGAGCAGTTCGACAGCGCGTCGCATGCGCGCCTGCTCAGCGCCCCGATCTACAACACGTTCCAGACCGGCACTGCCGGCGTCAAGATCGTCGCTGGCGTCCTCGTGCTCATCATGATCTGCACGACCTTCCTGACGAGCCGCCAGATGATCCTCAAGACCGGTTGGTCCGAGGACCCCAACCAGCGCATGATCCAGCGGTTGATGCTCTACGGCATCCCGCTGTCGCTGCTGTTCTCCGGGTATCTGTTCCCGATCGGTGTGATCATCTACTGGGTCGTGCAGAACATCTTCTCGCTCGGCCAGCAGTTCTGGGTGCTGCGCAAGTACCCGCCGCCCCCGATGGTCAAGGGCGCCGCGGCCACCAAGGCACCGGCCACCCGCTCCACGGCTGGGCGACCGGCCGCCGGCAGGACGGCGGGCGGCAAGGCGGTGCCCGGCAAGGCGGTGGGCGGCCGGACCACGACGGCCAAGGCGCCGAATGGGCGCGCCGTCGGTAAGCCTGGCGCCAAGCCCGCCGCGGCGACCGAGCCCGAAGTCGACGGCAAGGCACTCGCGCCCAAGGTGGGTGCCAAGCCGGTCAACCCGAAGAAGGGCGGCGCTCGAGCGAAGCGCCAGACGGGCTGAACAAGCTCGTTCGCCCTACCAAGCTTCCGGGGCCGTCGCGGTGCGGCGGGCTCGGCTACAGCCGCGAAGAAAGGCGACACCGTGACGGATACGAGCATCCCATCCGTGACCGAACCCGACGCCGAGGCCGAGCTTGACGAGGAGCAGGTGGACGACGAGCGTGCGCGGGAGGACGAGGCGGACGTCGAAGCAGCGGCCGAAACGCCCAGCGGAACGCCCGTTCGTTCCGAAGCGGACCTGTTCCGGGAGAGCGAGATCGGTGCCGACTACGTCGAGGGCCTGCTGGACATCCTCGACTACGACGGCGATATCGATGAGCTCGTCACGGCCGGTCGGCCGGTCGTCGAAGTGGTAGGCAGCCGGCTGAACGCGCTCGTCGGCCAGCGCGGCGCCACGCTCGAAGCGCTGCAGGAGTTGACCCGGTTGGCGATCTTCCGGCAGACCGGCTCACCGAGTCGACTGCTGCTCGATGTCGGTGGGTACCGCACCACGCGGCGCAAGGAGCTTGCCGCGGTGGCGAAGAACGCGGCCGAGAAGGTCAAGGAGTACGGCGAGTCGGTACGCCTCGAACCGATGTCCGCGTTCGAGCGCAAGTGCGTGCACGATGTGATCAACGCACTCGCCGGAGTGGAGAGCGAGTCCGAGGGCGTCGAACCGAACCGGCGCATCGTCGTGCGGGCGACGGACTGATCCGTTTGTGACCGGTACGTCGGAGGCGGTGGCCGTACGGTTGTTCGGCGACCGGCTGCCACTCGCAAGCGAGTTCGTCGAGCTGCTCGTGACCGACGGCGTCGTACGCGGTCTCGTCGGGCCCCGTGAAGCGCCACGCATCTGGGAGCGCCACCTCTTCAACTGCGCGGTCGTCGGCGAGCTGATCCCATCCGGGTCTTTTGTCATTGATGTGGGCTCTGGCGCCGGTTTACCCGGTGTCGTCCTGGCGATCGCCCGACCCGACCTCACGGTGGTCCTGGTCGAGCCGTTGGCCCGCCGAACAGTCTTCCTCGACGAGGTGGTGTCCGCCCTCGGCTTGACCGCTCAGGTACGCGTGGTGCGCGCTCGCGCCGAGGAGTACGCGGTCGCACTCGCCGTGGCGGGCGCTCGAGGTGGTGGCGGTCCTAGCGCCGGCCGGGCCAGCGCGCCGGCCGGGCCAGCGCTTGGTGACATCGTCACCGCGCGGGCGCTCGCGCCACTCGACCGGCTAGCCGGTTGGTGTCTCCCACTCACTGCCATCGGTGGACGGATCCTCGCCCTCAAGGGTGAATCGGCCGCCGAGGAGGTGGCCACCCATGCCGCGACCATCGGGCGACTCGGTGGTGCACCGCCCGTCGTACGACGGTGTGGGGTCGGTCTGGTGGATCCGCCTACGACGGTCGTCGATATCCTGCGACTGCGTGCCGTCGTCGCGTCGCGACCATCGGGCTCGCGAGCCGAGGTCCGGCGGCGCCGGAGGTCCTGACGGACCGGCACGCCGGGTACGCCCGCCGCGAGTGTCTTCTGTCGGGCTTCTTCGTGTTTGTTCGGCGCGTCGTGTGGATCGATGGGCGTCCGGTGCCAGACACCCGTAGCACGGCCCGCCCCTGCGCCGTAGGCTGGCCGCGCGTCGTGTGTGCGAACGGCACGGCGGCGGGTCTTCCACCCACCCCGATGCCAGTTGCCAACGCCGCCTCGCAATGCACCTAGAGCCGGATCGGGTGGGGATGACACGGTGCAGGACAACGGTAGTTACGACGAGCGCGGGATGATCAGCCCGGGCGGATCCGGCGTTGTCGGGCCCATGGGTGGCCCAGCGGGCGTCGCTGGGGTCGAGGGTTGGTCGGTCGGGCGTACCGCGGGGAAACGGCCGCGACGCGGGTCGGACGCGGGCGCGCCGCAGCCGAGGCTGTCCGATGGCCCCGTGGGTGCCGTGCCGGCGCCGACCGGTGAGCCGGGACCACGTGATGCGGCTGATTCGCCTGCTTCGCCGGTCGGTGCATCGGCGGATGTGGTCGGCGTGCCGGGCGTTAGGTCGGTCGACGTGGCTGCCCTGCCCGTGGCGTCAGCGAGCCATGCGGCTCCGGATCCGAACGGCGATGCGGCGGTTCAGTCGGCGGTGGCCGAGCCGACCGCGGTCTACCCGGTGATCACGCCGCGCGACCGGAGTGCGGTCAACGAGATGACGGGCGGCCGGCGTGGTACTCCGGCCCCCAGGTCCCGGTCGGCGGCTGCGGGCGGCCGAGTCGATGCGGGCGGGTTGACCGACCAGTATGTTTCACGTGAAACGGAGGATCCGCCATTGGCACAGGAGGCGCAGCGGGCGGTTCAGATCTTGAACCCGAGCGGTGAGATAACCATGCCCCGGCCGCCGAGGTGCCGCATCATGTGTGTCGCGAACCAGAAGGGTGGGGTCGGCAAGACCACGACTGCGGTGAACCTCGCCGTCGCGCTGGCCCTGCATGGGAACCGCGTACTCGTCATCGATCTGGACCCTCAGGGCAACGCGTCCACCGGGCTCAACGTCCCGCACCACGCCGGCATCCCGGACGTCTACAACTGCCTGATCGATCTGGTACCGCTGGCAGATGTCACCCAGCCCGTCGAGGGCATCCCGAACCTCAGCTGCGTACCGGCGACGTTGAACCTGGCCGGCGCCGAGATCGAGCTTGTCTCGGTCGTCGCTCGCGAGTCGCGCCTGCGCCGGGCGATCGAGGCATCCCAGGCGGTGTACGACTACATCTTCATCGACTGCCCACCGTCGCTTGGCCTGCTGACGGTCAATGCGCTCGTGGCGGCCGAAGAGGTGCTGATCCCGATCCAGTGCGAGTACTACGCGCTCGAAGGCGTACAGGCTCTCACCGACAACATCGGACGGGTGAAGTCGTTCCTCAACCCCGGGCTGGAGATCTCGACGGTTCTGCTCACCATGTACGACCGGCGTACCCGGCTGGCGGACGCGGTCGAGCAGGACGTGCGGGCGCACTTCGGGGACCGGGTGCTGACGGCGGTGGTACCCCGGAATGTGCGGGTCTCTGAAGCGCCGAGCTACGGGCAGTCGGTGATGACCTATGACCCGGGCTCCCGTGGCGCGATGAGCTACTTCGAGGCGGCTCAGGAGATCGCCGAGCGTGGGGCGAAGGTAGGAGGCCGAGCATGAAAGGCCGTCCGCGTGGAGGACTCGGTAGGGGCCTCGGTGCGCTTATCCCGACCGGGCCGCTCGAGGAGCCGGGCGGGCCCAGCTCGGCGCTGCCGTACGTGATGGAGCCGTCCGGTGCCAACGGCGCCGAGCCGGACGGCGTCGCGGGGGCCGGGCTGGCTCCCGTACCGGGTGCGCGGTTCGTCGAGGTGCCAGTCGCGGCGATCGAACCGAACCCGAAGCAGCCACGGCAGGCCTTCGACGAGGAAGGGCTTCAGGAGCTACAGGCCTCCATCGAGGAGGTCGGGTTCCTGCAGCCGATTGTCGTACGGGAAACTGCGCCCGAGCGGTACGAGCTGGTCATGGGCGAGCGGCGCTGGCGGGCTGCCCAGGCACTCGGCCGTGAGGTGATCCCGGCGATCGTACGGGACACCAAGGACGACGCGATGCTTCGCGACGCGCTACTCGAGAACATCCACCGGGTGGATCTGAACCCGCTCGAGGAGGCGGCGGCGTACCAGCAGCTGCTTGAGGAGTTCGGGGCGACACACGATGAGCTCGCTCGCCGAATCGGCCGCAGCCGGCCGCAGATCTCGAACACGATCCGTCTGCTGAACCTGCCGGCAGCGGTACAGCGCAGGGTTGCGGCCGGGGTGATCTCCGCCGGGCACGCCCGTGCGCTGCTCGGGCTCGACGACGTGGCGGCCCAGGAGGGCCTGGCCCACCGAATCGTGGCCGAGGGCATGTCGGTGCGGGCTACCGAGGAGGCGGTCGCCGTCGCGGTGGCCGACGGGCCGGCGAAGACCGAGTCCGCCCCGCGGCGCCGAGCCAAGCCGCGCTCCCCCGCGTTGGACGACCTGGCCAACCGGCTGTCTGACCGGTTCGATACTCGCGTGAAGGTCGATATCGGTCGGAGCAAGGGCAAGATTGTCATCGAGTTCGCGACGGTCGACGACCTGGAGCGGATCGTGGGCATCTTCGGCGTGGAAGGTCGCGCAGCCGGGTAGCCACCTCTTACGTCGACACGGGCCCGCGGACCGGCGGGCCCGTTCTTTGTTCACGTGAAACGGCAAGCTCGGCGTCGCTGGAACCTCGGCGGCCTGCGCGCTTGGGCGGTGCTCGTTGTGGGGATGACCCGGGCGGGAGCTCTGCGGGTGACGGCCGCGCCGGCGGTCCCGCGCCGGCGAGCCGGTGTGAGCCTGGCCGGGTGGGTTTGGGGCTCGGTGGCCGGAGGGAGGTCGGGTTGGCCGGGAGCGGCGTGGGCGTGCATCGACTTGCTCGTCTGGACGTGGTGGGTGCCGGGCCTCGGATTGGCTGGCTCATGTGGGCGACCCAGGCAGCCGCTGCCTCCGGCCGAAAGAGCGGCCGCCGCGGGCGTCGGCAGGCCAGCTCGTACGAGGTGAGACGGCCCTGAGGCGGGCGGCCCTGGGCCGGGCAGTTCACGGCGACCCGACGGCCGGCCGGGGCGGGCGCGAGACGGTCGGGGCGCGGGGTACAGACCCGACCGGCAGGCCCGCCGGCGGTGCGCCACCACCGAGGACCGGCGACGACAACGCCGCCGACGGCCGTAGGAGCCGCCCCCGCACCCGGGGCCGGTGTGTTCCTCCCGGCGTGAATGCTGGAGCGAGCTGCCGGCCCGCGTCCATTGCCATCGCGATTCGGCAGTGCGTTTGGCGGCGGATCCAGCCGGTCGAAGGGCACGTCGCGTTGTGGCAACAGCCGCCGAGTCGCAGACCATGCTCGGTGGAGTCAGGCCGTCGCCGACCGCCTCGCGCCGGCCGGCGGCCATCTGGGAGTGGGTAGCGAGTGGTCCGGCGCGCGTCGGTAACGAGAGCAGCCGCGGGACCCGGCGACCTACGCTCGCCACCACTGCGGCGCTCAGGCCGCGCACGGCCGCCTCGGGCGGCGTAGAGGGGCGGGGCGCCATTCCGTGCGGTTCCGGGGTTTCACGTGAAACAGCGGGCGCCTCGGTATGGTCCGGGTGGCGCATGGCCTGGGGTAGGGCCGGCCACAATCCGCGAGGCCCGCGTCGCAGGCTGCCAGACTCCAACCGCGGACTCCTCCCGCGGCGCAGGGGTGCGCCGATGGGCCTACCGGACGCCGCGTCGACCCATCCACCAGAGCGGTCGAATGGCGGGTGTGGTCTGCGGGTCGTCCCGGCGGAAGGCGGAACCGACGCGAAGGATGCGGCTCGGGGCTGACGGCGCCCGGCCGACTCCGGGTAACCGAAGCCTCCTGCCGGGCGAGCCCCCAAACAGACAGGCCCCGACCGTCAAGCCTTGGCCGGTTCGGCCGGCCGGGCTGCTCGGGTCTCCGCCAAGTGCTCCAGCGCCGCGGGCGCGGCGCTGGGTCAAGCCTCAGCCTGGCCCGCTGAACCCTGGCTGCGGCACACAGATGCTCGGCAACACTCCGGACCGGGCGACAACCGCCCACGAGGACGCCCCCGCCGTGCCTGTGGCCGGAACCCGGCTACAGCCGGAACCTACCCGCAGCCGGATCCACCGCCATGAGAAGGCAAGCCATCCCGGCGGCCAGCCATCGTGTACGCGTGGCCAGCCGTGACTGGCAGCGGTCGCCGCTGTCGAGGATCGACTCCGGGCTCACCGTTACCGATCGGGGTTGAGCGCTACAGCGTCCCGTACCGCGTCCAGCCTTCCCGGCCGCTGCCGACGCCCTGAGGCGGTACGTCGGGCGCTCGTTGAGGCGCTCGCCGATGCGCCTATCGAGGATCCCCGGCACCCGGCGCCCTCGCCGTCGACAACACTCGCCCCGAGCGGTGTTTCACGTGAAACAGTACGTTGTCCACAGGCCAAGAACGCATACGTGCGGGTCGGAGCACATCCACCTCGACGCCTGTGGAAAAGTACTGTGGACGCTCACGATGACCGGCGATTCGGCCCCGACGCAGCCGCCGTACCGGGGGGCGACACGGCCCGCCGGCTCCGCTAGGGTCGGAACGTGCCCGATACCCCCCGGTCTCTGCCTGACTTCACCAACTGGCCGTCGTTTCCGTTCGAGGGCGACCTTCGGGTCAAGCCGATTGAGGCACCGGTCCTTCCCGAGCCTCCTCGCGCGGGTGAGGACCCCAACGAATGTGTCGCCTGCGCCGCCTCGGACGACGCGTACATCTACGTCAACGAGCGCTGGCGAGTCCGCGCGATGGACCGTCCGACCGGGCTTCCGATGGTGCTGATCCTTGAGTCGCGGTCCCATCTGGATCTCGGGGATCTGCCCAACATGCTGGCGGCCGAGTTGGGGGTGATGACGGTACGACTGGAGCGCGCCATTCGCTCGCTGGACGGCGTAGCGCAGGTGCACGTCAACCGCTCGGGCGATGGTTCGGCGCATCTGCACCTGTGGTTCCTGGCCCGGCCGGCGGGTCGGCTTCAGCTGCGGGGCACGTTCCTCTCGCTGTGGGACGACATCCTGCCGCCCATCGGCGCCGAGCAGTGGCATGAGAACCTAGCGCTCATTGCGGCCTGGCTGGCCGAGTTCGGCGGGACGCCGCTGGCGCAGCCACCCCGCATCGAGTGGAAGGCGCCGTCGCGCTTCCCTACCGAGGCGAGCCCCGAACCGAGCAGCGCCGCCGCCGAGTCCGGCAGCGGCGAGCGGTCCGGCAGCGAGGCAGACTCGACGGCCGCACCCGCTGGTGTTCACGGTCCGGGCGGTGTGGCCGCCGTACCGGCACAGGCCACCGCGCCGCGCGTCGAGACCGTCGACTCGACCCGGCCGCAGCAGGCCACGTCGAGTAGCCCGGCGTAACGCCCCGATCAGGCCGATCGTGGTCGGGGCGGGAACCGGGTGGCGACGTTGACCCGGTTGATCATATTGATCGCCGCGATGAGCCATACCAGCGACGCGATCTCGTCGTCGGTGAAGTGGCCACGCACCTCGTCCCAGATCGGGTCGCTCACTCCGTACTCGCCGAGCCGCGTGACCGCGTCCGTCAGGCGCAGCGCCGAGCGCTCCCGGGCGGAGAAGCAGCCGGCATCGGGCCAAGCGGCCAGCAGGTCCATCTTCTCCTGCGCGATCTCGACCTCCCTCGCCTGGCGGGTGTGCAGCTCCACGCAGAACGCGCACGCGTTGACCTGCGACGCCCGCAGGTAGACCAGTACGCGCAGGGACGGTTCGATCGGGCCCTGGTCCAGGTGCTCTATCAGCGCCCACGTCGCTCGATGACTGCCCGGGTCGAGCCGGTACGGGTTGACGCGCTCGACCACACCGCTCCCCTCACCGTCAGCCTGTCAGCGAGCGATCGCCTGGTGTACGAGAGTCGCGAGCAGCTCGCCGAAGTCCAGCCCGGCAGCCTTCGCCGCCATGGGTAGCAGCGAGGTCTCGGTCATACCTGGCGCGACATTGATGTCGAGAACGTACGGCGTACCGGTCTCGTCTACGATCATGTCCACGCGCGACAGGTCGCGCAGCCCGAGCGCGGTGTGCGCGGCGAGCGCGAGCGTGGTGGCCCGGTCGGCGGCTGTCGTGTCGAGGCGGGCCGGTACGTGCCAGGTCGTGAGCCCGGCGGTGTACCGGGCGGCGTAGTCGTAGACCCCGCTGTGCGGGACGATCTCGACCGCGGGCAGCGCCTGCGGCCCCGTACCAGTGTCCACAATGGACACCGCTATGTCGGTGCCGGGCACGTAGCGCTCGATGAGCGCGGTCGAGTCGTACGCGAAGCACCCGATCAGCGCGGCGGACAGGGCGCCCGGACGGCGTACCACTGCGGCGCCCAGACCCGAGCCACCCTGCGCCGGCTTCACCATCAGCGGTACGCCGAGCCGGTCGACCACCCGGTCGAGGACCGCAACCGCACCGAGCTCGGAGAACCGGTCGTGCGGCAGCGTGACCCAGTCGGGCGTGGCGATCCCGGCCGCGCGAAGCACCGCCTTGGCCGACGGCTTGTCCCAGGCGAGCCGGGACGCATGCGCGGCACAGCCGACGTACGGCACGGCGCACAAGTCCAGCACTCCGCGCAACGAGCCGTCCTCACCGGCCGCTCCGTGCAGCGCGATGATGACCGCGTCCGGCGGATCGGCGTCCAGTGCGGGCAGCAGTGCCGCGTCCGCGTCCCGCAGCTCTGCCTCGGCACCCGCCGCACGCAACGCGTCGAGCACCCGCCGGCCCGACCGCAGCGACACGTCGCGTTCGTACGAGAGTCCGCCCGCGAGTACGAGCACCCGGCCCTTCGGCACACCCACAGATCAGATCATGCCAAGTCCGGCCCGGGTGCGTCGCCTGAGGCGGGCCCGGAGCGGGCGCCACCGCCCTGCACGGCCGGCGCGCCGAAGACCGCACGCATCGCCAGCTCCTGCTCGACGACGCCGGCGAGCCGCCGTACTCCTTCGCGGATTCGCTCGGGCGCCGAGAACGAGAAGTTCAGCCGGGCGTGCTGCGCGCCGCTCCCGTCGGCGTAGAACCCGGTGCCGGGCACGTACGCCACCCGAGCGGTGATCGCACGCGGCAGCATCGCCTTCGAGTCGAGGCCGTTCGGCAGGGTCGCCCACACGAACAGGCCGCCCGCCGGGTGCGTCCAGGTCGTACCGGCGGGCATCAGATCGGTGAGCGATGTGAGCAGTGCGTCGCGCCGTTCGCGGTACACCTCGCGATAGATCTTGAGTTGTTCGCGCCACGGCATCGTCGCCAGGTACGTCGCCACCGCCGCCTGAGCGAACGCGCTCGGACAGAGGATCTGTGCTTCGCTCGCGATGACGAGCTTGTCGCGGACGGCGTGCGGAGCGAGTATCCAGCCGACCCGGAAGCCCGGCGCGAACGTCTTCGAGAACGTGCTCAGGTACAGCACGCCGGCGCGTCGGCGTGCGCGCAGTGGCAGCGGCGCCTCGCCCTCGAAGCCGAGCTGACCGTACGGATCGTCCTCCACGACGAGCAGTCCGGCGCGCTCGCAGATGTCGAGCACCCGCTCGCGGCGCTGCTCGGTGAGCGTCACGCCGGCCGGGTTCTGGTACGTCGGGATCGTGTATAGGAACTTCGGCCGGCGATCGAGCGCAGCGAGCGTGGCTTCGAGCGCTTCCGGAACGAGCCCGTCCGCGTCCATCGGTACGTGCACCACACGCGCCTGCGCGCTCTGGAACACACCGAGCGCGCCGACGTACGTCGGGCCCTCGGCGAGCACCACATCGCCCGGATCGAGAAACAACCGAGCGACCAGATCGAGCGCCTGCTGCCCGCCGACGGTGACGACCACGTCCTCCGGCGACGCCCCAGTGCTGGCATCGATTCCGGACAGCGCCATCACTTCGCAGATCCGCTCGCGCAGTTCGAGCGTGCCCTGGCCGATGCCGTACTGAAGAGTCGTCGCACCGTGGTCGATCGCCAGTCGAGCGAGCATCTCGCCGACCGCGTCGAGCGGGAGCGCGGCGACGAACGGTGCGCCGCCGGCGAGCGAGACGACCTCCGGCCGGCTCGCCACGGCGAACAGTGCGCGGATCTCCGACGCGATCATGCCGGCGACTCGCTGCGCGTAACGGTCGGTGTAGTCGTCCAGCGTTGTGCCGGTCATGGGCGGTCCTCGGGGGTCCGGGGTGGCGTTCGAAGTCCACAGCGTCGACGCGGACAGCGCTGTCGCGGGGTCGTACCGCCGATGGTAGCGACTGGAACGGTCCGCACAGGTCGGGCATCAGGACGACCACGACGGGTTACTCGGCCTGTCGGTCCTCTCCCGTACGGGGACGTTCGGGCGTACGATCAACTGTTTGAGTTCGCAGTGACGCTGAGGATGCGGATGTCGCGACGCCTGGTCAACCTGACCTTGGACACGCTCGAGGACCTGCCCCGGCCGTGCCGGCAGTGCGTCTTCTGGGAGCTCGATCCGGTGTCGGCCGAGCGGGCGTGCGCGAACGGCGATCCCGAGCTCGAGAAGGAGGCCTGGGTCAGCCAGACACTCCTGGAGTGGGGCTCGTGCGGGAAGCTCGCCTACGTCGACGGCATGCCGGCCGGGTTCGTCATGTACGCGCCGCCGGCCTACGTGCCCCGTTCGATGGCGTTTCCGACGTCGCCCGTGTCGGCGGACGCGGCGCTGCTGATGACCGCGCACGTCGTCGCCGCGTTCGCTGGTGGCGGGTTCGGCCGGATGCTCGTGCAGGGCGTCGCGCGGGATCTGGCCAAGCGCGGGATCAAGGCGATCGAGGCGTTCGGCGACGCGAAGTACGGCGAGCCGAGCGACCGCGCCGGCGACCGCGCCGGCTGCGTGCCGCCCGCCGACTTCTTCCTGTCGGTCGGCTTCAAGACGGTCCGGCCGCACCCGCGGTACCCGCGCCTGCGACTCGAACTGCGTACGGCGCTGTCCTGGAAGTCGGACGTCGAGTACGCGCTGGAGAAGCTGCTCGGCTCGATGAGCCCCGAGTCGCTGCTCCGCCCGGTACGTCCGGCCACCCGGTCGACGCTCCCGCTGTCCCGCTGACCCACCCGCTGGCCGGGCGGCGCTCACCCGGCTACGGCGCGGCCGGTACCGCAGCCGCGTTCAGCGTGCTCGGCACGGTCGCGCGGATCGCGCTCACGTCGATCGAGCCGGTGGGTACGTCGTGTTCGACCGGAAGGTACATGCGCTGGACGGCGGCGACGATCGCCTCGACGACGCGCTCGCGGAACAGCGGGTCGATGAGGTTCGCCCGATCGGCCGGCGAGCTGAGGTACCCGGCCTCCACCCGTACCGCGGGCATCCGGGTGAACCGCAGGATCTCCCAGGTCTTCGCGTGCGTCTGGCAGTTGCGCAGCCCGGTACGTGCGACGATCTCCCGCTGGACGAGTCCGGCGAGCCGCTCGCCGACGGTCGACGTCACGCCGCTCCCGGTGCCGTAGTGGTACGTCGCGACCCCGTCCGCGGCCGGATTGGGGTGGCCGTCCAGGTGGATCGAGATGAGCAGGTCGGCACGCAGCTCGTTGGCGAGCGCGGCACGCTCCTGCTGGCTCAGCTCCACGACCGGGCTCGGACCGCGGGTGAGGTGGACCCGCATGCCGGCGGCGGCGAGCCGCCCCTCCAGCCGTGCGGCGAGGTCGTAGACGATGTCCGACTCGGTCCAGCGCAGCCGTCCCTCGGGTACGACGACGCCGGAGTCGGGCCCGCCGTGCCCCGGGTCGATCACGATGGTCTTGCCGACCAGGCCGGGGCCGGACTGGCGGAACAGGTCGGTCTCGCGCAGCAGCTGCGGCCGGCCGCCGATCACCTTGCGCCCGAGCCGGCGGAGCGCGTTCAGCGTATGCGGTCCGCACGCTCCGTCCGGGGTGAGGCCGACCTCGCGCTGGAACATGGCGACCGCCCGGGCCGTACGCGCGCCGTAGATGCCGTCGGTGCGGCCCACGTCGTACCCCATCTCCAGGAGGCGCTCCTGCAGCTGGCGTACGTCGTCGCCGACGAGCGGCTCGGTGATGGCCTGGTAGAGCGCGCGCGACCCGAGATGCCACCTGGCGGCCTCGAGTGCGCGCCAGGTCTCGTCGCCGACCTCGCCGTCGACCGTGAGGCCGCGACTCTGCTGGAACCCGCGGACCGCCCGTTCCGCCGCTTCGTCGAACTCGGCACCGGCGGACTCCGTCCAGACACGCTCCGTGAACGCCGCCTTCACGCGGTCGGCGGCCGGCAGAAGCTGCAGCGTGCGGAGGATCCCGCAGATCTCCGTCACCGCGGGACCTCGGTCCCCACGCCGGACCGGACGCACGTAGGACCTCCTTCGTGTCCCCACGGTGAAAGGATGCGCCTTCCAGCCGAGCTATCCGGCCGGAAACCGCAAACGCCTCGAATGCACCGGCAGCGTAGCGCAGCAGTCTGCGGCGCGTCGGCAGCGTAGCTCAGGCCATCAAATGCCGCGCTCCGCGTCACACAGGACGCGGAGCGAGATCACCGACCGTGACTGGAGTTGTGTTACAGCGCCGACTCGATAAGGCGTACGAGATCGCCCTTCGGTCGCGCGCCGGCCACCGAACTCACCGGCTGGCCGCCCTTGAACACGGTCAGCGTGGGTACCGACATGACGCGGTAGGCGCGGGCCGTTTCCGGGTTCTCGTCGATGTTGACCTTCACGATCGTGACCTTGTCGGCCATCTCGGTGGCGATCTCCTCCAGCAACGGCTCGACCTTCCGGCACGGCATGCACCATTCGGCCCAGAAGTCGACAAGCACTGGCGTGTCCGCCTGCAGCACGTCAGCGGCGAACGTGGCGTCGGTGACCGCCCTGGTCGTACCCATATATCCCATCCCTCACTAAGCTTCTAGGGCCGCGAGATAGCGCTCGGCGTCAAGCGCGGCGACGGAGCCGGTGCCCGCCGCGGTGATCGCCTGGCGGTACACGTGGTCCACCAGGTCACCGGCGGCGAACACGCCGGGCACGTTCGTATGCGTGGTCGGCGCGGACACCTCGACATACCCGCTCGCGTCCAGGGCTACCTGGCCGTGCAGCAGCTCGCTGCGCGGGTCGTGACCGATCGCGACGAACACGCCGGTCACGTCGAGGTCCCGCTCGGCACCGGAATGGGTGTTCCGGATCCGTACCCCGGTGACCTTGCCATCCGTACCGATAATCTCGGTGACCACGGTGTTCCACTCGAACTTGATCTTTGAATTGTGTAGTGCCCGCGCCTGCATGATCTTGCTGGCGCGGAGCGTGTCGCGCCGGTGGATGATCGTCACACTCTCGGCGAACCGGGTGAGGAACGTCGCCTCCTCCATCGCCGAGTCGCCGCCGCCGACCACGACGATGTGCTGGCCCCGGAAGAAGAAGCCGTCACACGTCGCACACGACGAGACACCGTGACCTAGCAGCTCCCGTTCACCGGGTATGTTGAGCGGCCGCCACGCGGAGCCGGTCGCCAGGATCACGGACCGGGCGCGGTACGGCGTATCGCCGACCCACGCCGTCTTTACCACGTCCCGCAGCTCGACCCGCGTCACGTCGTCGGTCAGGAACTCGGCGCCGAACCGCTCCGCCTGCTTGCGCATCTGGTCCATCAGATCCGGGCCGAGTATGCCGTCGGAGAAACCGGGGAAGTTCTCCACGTCGGTCGTCGTCATCAGCGCGCCACCGGACTGCGCGCCCTCGATGACGAGCGGCTTGAGGTTCGCCCGGGCGGCGTAGACCGCCGCCGTGTAGCCCGCCGGACCCGAGCCGATGATGATCAGGTTACGGACGTCGTCCACTGGGACTCCTCATCTGAAAGCGAGGCGTACGAACCGCAGAACGTCATCGTACGAACTGAGGATTCCCGATGCAGCGAGGCGGTGCCGCAGGTCACTGAAGTCAGTTCACCGCGACCCGGTACCGGGCGTCCGCCCCCGCTGCGGGCAGGCCGCACGCCGGTCCCGCGACGACCACCTGGTTCGGCGCGGACAGGCGCACGATCAGCGCCGCGACGCCCTCGAACCGGGCGAAGTCGACCGAGAGCGCGGTGCCGCCGAACGCCGCGGTGATCGCGGCCAGGCAGTCGCGCAGCGCGCCGGGCTCGGCCAGCCGGGTCAACTCGACCGGTCGGGCGGCGGACTTGGTCGGCTCCGGTGGTGCGGTCTGGCCGGTCACCCCGGCCCGGCCCGGAACCTCGCTGGCCAGGTTGCTCCGCTGATAGTCCCGACCGCTGGTCAGCACGGTCACCGTGGCCAGCTCGCCGACACCGCCCTGGTTCGGGGCGGCCGGGCCGTGCTGGGTACTCGACGGGCCGGCCAGGCTCTCCCGCTGGTCGGCGCGGCCGGTGTTGTCCGCGGGGGCGCCGGCGGTCGTACCCGCGGGCTGCTCGGCCCGCATCCCGGGCAGAGCCGGCAGGCCGAAGACCCCGAAGGCCACGACTCCCGCCGCGACCGCCGCGATCCCCGCGCCCGCCGGCCAGCGCCGCCGCCGCCGCCGGGTAGCGAGCGACACCACCGTGGTACGGGGGTGCTCCGGCGGGTGGGCGTGCGGCTGTTTCGCGGCGTGCTCCGATGTCGCGTGCGCGAACGCGGCATCGAGCCGGACGACCACGTCGGCGGGCATACGTGCGGGTTCCGCGCCGAGTGCGGCGAGCTCATCCCGGATCATCGGCTCGGCGTCGGTCAGCGTCGCGTACGCCTGCGCCCAGGCCGGGTCGGTGGCGACCAGCCGGGCAACCTCCGCCGCGGTCGAGGCGTCGGTGAGCGTACCGGCGGCGTAGTCCGCCAGCCGATCCCACTCGACGCGCTCCGCTGCGCTCACCGAATTCCCCGCTCGCCACTCACTTGGTCGTCCCCCTCGACGCTGGTACTCCCCGATGGGACGCGACCGTCCCGCGGCCGGTTCCCCGAGTGGCCGCCGCCGCTGGGGTTCAGGTACCCCAGGAGCCCGGCCAGTCGAGCCCGGCCCCGGGCGCACCGGCTCTTGACCGTGCCCTCGGCCACTCCGAGGATCTCCGCGGCTTCGGCGACGCCGTACCCCTGGATGTCGACCAGGACCAGGGCGGCGCGCTGGTCGACCGGGAGCTCCGCCAGCGCGGACCGGACGTCCAGCACGATGTCGCGGTCGACGCTGGGCGCGAGCGGCGCCGCGTGCTCGTCCGGCAGCGGTACGGTGGGCCGCGCCTGCCGGCGGCGGATCCGGTCGAGGCAGGCGTTGACCACGATGCGGTGGAGCCAGGTGGTCACCGCGGAGTCGCCACGGAACCGGGCCGCCGCGCGATACGCCGACAGCAACGCGTCCTGCACCGCGTCGGCCGCCTCTTCCCGGTCGCCGAGCGTACGCAGTGCGACCGCCCACAGCCGGTCACGATGGCGGCGGACCAGCTCGCCGAAGGCCGCCGGGTCGCCGGCGAGGTGAGCGCGCAGCAGCGCCTCATCGCTCCGCTCGGCCCCGGCGTCCACGTCCGGCACCCTACCGAGTCGAGCGGTCACGTGGCGGTCAGCGGGGGTGCAGGACGATCTCCTGCACACCGACCTGGTACTGGCCGTCGGCGGCCTGCGGCATGCTGGTGATCCAGAACAGCAGGTACTGGGCCGGGTCGGTGACCTCGAAGACCATCTTGATGCCGTTGTGGTTGGTGAACTCCGTCGGCGAGACGGTGCCGACCTGGTACGTGTCGGCGATCTGCTGGTCGCCGGCCTTGGTCGCCTCGGCATCCGCGGTCCCGGTGCGCAGCTGCGCCGATGCGCCGGGCGCCGAGAGCGTGACCTCGACGCTGACCCGGCGCGGCTCGCCCAGGTTGATCAGGATACCCATGCCCGGCTTCAGCCCGCCGAACTTCGGATTGCCCTTGTACCGCTGCGTCTTCCAACCGGTGTCGACGTTGCCGTCGATGACGTTCTCGACGCCGCGCAGCTCGGTACGGTCACCGCCGGGATCGATGACCCGCACCTGGCTGGCCGTCAGCTTGAGCACCTCGGTCGAGTTGGGAGTCTGCGCCGCGCCCGGCGTCGGCGTGTTCCCGTTCGCCCCCGGGCTGCCGGAGCCGGCCGACTGCAGGAACTTCAGGCCGATCACCAGACCCGTCACCGCGACCAGCAACAGCGCGATGACGCCGATGGCAACCTTCCTGCCGGCCGGCCGCGGCGCCTCGGCGGTACCGACCGCGCCGAACCCGAGCGGGCTCTCGCTGTCGTCGTAGTACCCCACGTCCATCGCGCTGTCGACCTCGGACTGCGCGTCGAGGCGGCCCAGCTCGCCGGCGAGGACCTCGGCGGAGGGCAGGGCCACCCGCCGATCGAGCAGGTCGGTCACCAGCTGGTCGAGGTACGCGGGGATGCCGGCCCGGATCCGGTGGGGCGGTGCGATCGCGCCGTTCGCGTCGCGGACGGCATCGGGCAGCTTCTGCCGCCCGGCCTCCAGGTGCGGCCAGTGCCCGGTGAGCGCGAAGTACAGGACCGCGCCGACCGCGCGGATGTCCTGCTCAGGTGCGGCCGATCCGTCGGCGCGCGCATCGGCGAGCACGACCCGACCGTCGGTGCCGATAAGAACAGTGCCCGGGTGGATGTTGCCGTGGACCATGCCGGTCGCGTGGACGGCGGCGAGCGCGGAGGCCACCGCGTGCGCCACGGTCGTCGCGCGGGTCGCGTCGAGCGGCGCCTGGGCGACGTAGTCCCGCAGCGCGGCGCCGTCGACCCATTCGCGGACGACGTACGCCCGTTCGCCCTCGTCGATTGCGTCGTAGACGCCGACGAGGTTGGAGTGGGTGACGCGGCTTGCCGCGACCGCCGCGTCGAGCATCTCGACGGCGGCGTCGCCACCGGGATAACGCAGCACGACGGCGACGGGCCGCCGCAGCACGACGTCCACGCCCCGCCAGACCTGCCGGCCCGCGGCGTCGTTGTTGATGTGCTCCTCGAGGCGGTACCGGTCGGCGAGCACCTCGCCGGCCATGGGCGCACCGAAGGTCATGATCGGACGAGCGTCCGCCTCATGACCTTCGCCGACCTGGGTCACCCGTCCTCCCTCGGTGATCGCGCTGATCAATGGACCCATAGCTATGTGTGCCGGTCCGATGAACTCGCCGTAGTAGCTGCCGTTCCGCTCCAGAGTAGGTCGTCAGCGCTGCTGTCGGGACCGACCTTACCCGGCAGCGGCGGGCTTGACGGACACGTCATCATCTCGCAGCACTCGTCGGGGTGCCATCGGCCTCCCGACTCAACACCGGTCGGTGTGGTTTGCGAGATATCGGGTCCGGGAGGCGGTTAGTAGTGGAGGCTGCCAGGCTCGGCCGTGGCGTCCGACCGTCGAATGATCGGCCTACCGGCGCAGTTTGCGCCGCACCAGCGCAAGGACGTCGGTCAGCTCGGTGATCCGCAGCAGCACCGCGAGGCCGCAGTACGCCACCCCGATGGCGAGCCCACCGGCGAACAGCTCGGCGAGCGACCGCACCTGGCTGTCCGCGAGCAGGCGGCGTAGCACGCCCACGACGAGCAGGCCCACCGCCGCGGCACCGAGCGAGGCGACGAACGCGCGGCCGAACGTCGCAAGGATCCGGCGCAGCCCGATCGGGCCGACCCGCCGGCGCAGCAGCATTCCGGAGACGACCGCGGCGAGCAGGAACGAGATCGCGTTACCCACCATCAGGCCGGCCGCCAGGAACGCCGCGCCGAACGCGGCCGCGAACCACACTTGAAGGCCGACCCGTACGGCGACCACGGGCAGGTTCACCAGCGCAGGCGTACGGGTGTCCGGCAACGCGTAGAACGCGAACGTGTACAGCTGGCTCACCGAGAACGGGACGAGCGCGAACGCCGCGGCGAGCAGCACCGGCGACGTGTCGAGCGCGTTGGCCCGGGTGAACGAGCCGTGCTCGAACAGCGTGCGCGCGATCGGCAGGGCGAGCACGGCGTAGGCCACCGAGATGGGCGCGAGCACGACGGCCGACATCCGGGTACCCCGGGACAGGTCGTCGGTGTAGTCGGCCCAGCGTTGCTGCGCGGCCGCGGCGCTCATCCGGGGCAGCAGCGCGGTGATGATCGAGACGGCGATGATCCCGTGCGCCATCATGAGCAGCAGGTACGTGTTGTTGAAGATCAATGGGCCGGCTTCGCCGCGCGTCGACGCCTCGTTGGCGAGCCGGATGAGTACGAGCAGCCCGATCTGGCTGACGACGACATAGCAGAACGCCCAGCCGCCGAGGTGCACCAGCTCGCGCAGGCCGAGCGCGCGGAAGTCCGTACGCCAGCGCCACCGGAAGCCCACCCGGCGCAGGGCCGGCCACAGGCCGAGCGTCTGGATCACGATGCCGAGCAGCGTGCCGAGGCCGATCAGCAGGATCTGGCCCCGGCTCATCTCCTCGGGCCGTAGCGCGCGGCCGTGGTACAGCGCGATGTACAGCCCGAAGGCCCCGATCACCACGATGTTGTTGAGGATCGGCGCCCACATCGGGGCGGCGAAGTGCCCCCGCGTGTTCAGCACGGCGGCGAGCAGGGCGGCCAGCCCGTAGAAGAAGATCGCCGGCAGGATCAGGTAGCCGAGCGCGGTCATCAGGTTGCGGGTGGCCGAGGTGGACCCGCTGCCCGCCAGCACCGCGGTCAGCAGGGGCGCGGCCACCACCGCGAGCAGCGTCGTCGCGCCCAGCGACAGGACCGCCAGGGACAACAGCCGGTGGGCGTACGCGTCGCCGCCGTCCCGGTCCTGGGTACGCGCGCGGACCAGCAGCGGCACCACCACGCTCGCGAGGATCCCGCCGAGCAGCAGCTCGTAGACCATGCCGGGGACGAACTGGGCGGTGGTGTACGCGTCGCCGATGACCGTACTGCCGAGCGCGGCCGCGATGACCGCGGTGCGCAGGAATCCCGTACCGCGGCTGACCAGGCTGCCCACGGCCATGACCGCGCTGTGCTTGAGCACGCTGCCACCGCGCCCGGTGGCTGGCGGGGCGGCGCCTTGCACGACCGCGGGCAGTACCGCGGTGACCTCGGCATCGCTCTCGTCGCGGTACGCCATGGCTGAAGACCTTAATGTCCTGCGCGCCCGTGCCGCACTAGCGGCTAGGCTGACCGGCGCCATGACCGATCCCCAGCTGACGGCTGCCCAGCGCCGTGCCCTCGCCGAGCTGATCCGCGTGTTCCCGGTCGCCGACGAAGCGGGTCGCCGTTTCGCCGCCGCCGGGCACGAGCTGCACCTGGTCGGCGGTTCGGTACGCGATGCGCTGCTCGGCCGGCTGGGCAACGACCTGGACTTCTGCACCGACGCGCACCCAGACGAAACCATCGCGGTGCTGGACGGCTGGGCCGAGACGATATGGACCGCCGGCGCCGATTTCGGCACGATCGGCGCGGCGCGGCGCGGGTTGCGCCTGGAGATCACCACGTTCCGGGCCGAGGCGTACGACCGGGTAAGCCGCAACCCGATCGTCCGGTACGGTACGACGCTGCTCGACGACCTGCAGCGGCGCGACTTCACGGTGAACGCGATGGCGGTCAGCGTGCCGGCGCACCGGTTCGCCGACCCGCACGGCGGCCTGGTGCACCTCACCGAGCGGCGGCTGGCCACGCCGAGCACGCCGGAGGAGTCGTTCGCGGACGACCCACTGCGGATGCTCCGTGCGGCCCGGTTCGTCGCCCAGCTCGGGTTCCGGGTCGAGCCCGGGGTCGTCGATGCGATGACCCGGATGTCGGTCGATCTGCGCCGGATCACGCCCGAGCGGATCCGCGACGAGCTCGTCAAGCTGATGTGCGGTACGGATCCGGTGGCCGGCCTGCGGCTGTTGGTGGACACCGGGCTCGCCGACGAGTTCCTGCCGGAGCTGAGCGGCCTGCGCCTGGAGATCGACGAACACGCCCAGCACAAGGACGTGTACGAGCACACGCTGACCGTGGTGCACAACGCGATCGCGCAGGAGGCCCGGGACGGGGCAACCGGGCCGGACCTCGTGCTGCGGCTGGCCGCGCTCATGCACGACGTCGGGAAGCCGACCACCAAGGTCGTCGCGCCGGACGGCCGGGTCAGCTTCCACCACCACGAGGTGGTCGGCGCGCGGCTGACCCGGCAGCGCCTGCGCGAGTTGCACTTCCCCAAGGACGTGATCGCGGACGTCGCTCAGCTGGTCGCGCTGCACCTGCGGTTCTACGGGTACGGCCGGGGCGAGTGGACCGACTCCGCGGTCCGGCGGTACGTGGCCGACGCGGCCGATCTGCTGCCCCGGCTGCACAAGCTGACCCGGTCGGACGTGACGACGCGCAACCGGCGCAAGGCCACGCAGCTCGCCGAGGACTACGACGCGCTGGAGGAGCGGATCGCCCGGTTGCAGGCGGCGGAGGATCTGGCGCGGATCCGGCCGGACCTCGACGGCAACGAGATCATGGAACTGCTCGGCGTACCGCCCGGGCCGATCGTCGGCAGGGCGTGGCGGCACCTGCGGGAACTCCGGCTCGAACACGGTCCGCTGGGCCCCGACGAAGCCCGGGCCGAGCTGTTCCGCTGGGCGCGCGAACAGGGCGTCGTCGAATAACCGGAGGCGGATCGATGCAGCCGTACGCGCCACCGCCGGACCCCCGGCCGCGCCGCCCGTGGCTCGCACCGCTGGTCGCGCTCTCCGTGTTGCTTGTGCTGCTGGTCGCCGCGATCGTGGTGGTGGCGGTCGACAAGTACGGCGGCCGGTCGGTCGCCGGGCCACCGCCGAGCGGCGGCCCGCCCGGGATCGACCCGTGCGTGGTGGGCAACTGGCGGGTCACCTCGCACGAGGAGACGGTGGACATCGAGGACTACGGCCCGGTCACCTTCCACGGCGAGGGCACGAGGCTCCGGCTGGACGAAGACGGCCGCGGGATAACGGACTACGGCTCGGGCACGCGGTTCACCGGCTTGGTGAACGGCAGCACGATCGAGCTGACGCTCATCGGCACCGTGGAGTTCCGGTACCAGGCGGCGAACGGCCAGGTGTCGTTCGCCGATGTCACGCCGAAAGGTACGGCGATGGTCCGGGTGAACGGCAGCGAGCCCTCGCCGACTCCGCTGCGAGCCACCCACGACCCGGCCATGTACACCTGCCACGCCGACGAGCTGACCGAACAGACCGCTGTCTACCTGGTGGAGATGGTGCGCGACTCCTGAGCGACCGCCGTACGGGGCTGCGCCGCGCGCCGCCCGACGACGGCGTACCAGGTGGCCAGCAGCCCGTAGGCGAGCGCGATCACCACCACGGCCGGCCCCGACCGGCCGTTCGACGGGAGCAGCGTGGCGCCGACGAACAGCCCGCCGACGAAGGTGGCGTTGAACGCGGTGTCGTTGAGGCTGAACACCCGGCCCCGGTACGCGTCGTCGCACTCGTGCTGCAGTGCGGTGTCGACCACGATCTTCGTACCCTGCGAGGCGATGTTCAGCAGGAACGTGCTGATCAGCACGAGCGGCGCGCGGAACGGCGGGATCAGTACGACGAGGACGACGCCGGTACCGCCGAGCAGCACGCTGATCCACGCCCAGCCGGGCAACCGCCGGGTGGCCACCGGGGTGACGAACGCCGCGACCAGGGCCCCCAGTCCGCCCGACGCGATGACCAGGCCGAGCCCGGAGATCGACCGGCCGTCATCGCCACCGGTGAAGTACCGGCTGAACAGCAGCAGGGTGGCCAGCGCGAGCACCCCGTACAGTCCGCGGTGTCCGGCCTGCACGAGCAGGGCGTAGCCGGCGGCCCGGCGCTGCACCAGGTGACGCAGTCCATGCACCATGCCGCGGGCGACGTCGACGACAGCGGCGAGCAACAGATCGGTACGCCGTTCCGATTCGTCGGGGCCGAGGGCGGTACGCGTGAACAGGGCGCGTAGCAGCAGCGCGGAGGTCACGTACCCGGCCGCGCCGAGCAGTGCGATCGCGGCGTAACCGCGGTTGTCGATGCCGACGAGCGGCGTGCCGAGTACGGCCGCGGCGGTACCCAGGCCCATCGCGTACGCGACGGTGCCGAGCGTGGTCGCGGCGGCATTCGCGGTGACCAGCCGCGGGTCCTGGACAACATGGGGCAGGGACGCGCCCAGTCCGGCGAGGAAGAACCGGTTCGCCGCGATCACGAGCAGCGCGAAGATAGCGAACAACGCGTCCTCGTGGCCCCGGCTGAGCATGATCGCGGCCGGCACCACCAGCCCCGCCCGTACCAGGTTGGCGACGTACAGCGCCGTCCGCCGCTGCCAGCGGTCGAGGAACACCCCGACGAACGGGCCGAGGACGGAGTACGGCAGCAGGAGGATCGCGAACCCGGTCGCGATCGCGAGCGGGCTCGCCTGCCGTTCGGGGTTGAACAGCAGGCTGCCGGCGAGCGCCGCCTGGAACCAGCCGTCCGCGACCTGGCTCGTCAGCCGCGCGACGAGCAGCCGGCGGAACCCCCGCTCGGCCAGGATCGCACGCAGATCGCGCCCGGGCGGTGCGGTTGCCGACATGGCGTTGAGCCTACGAGCCGGCAACCGTCGACCTGCCCATGATGCTCAGCCTGGCGCCTGATCGCTCTCGATTGCCGGCCGGGCGTCCGGACTGCCGTTGCGTGCTACCCCGCCGAGCTTCGCAAGCAGCGCGCTGAGGTCGATGCCGGTCAGATCGGTACCGAGTTGCAGTCCCTGCGCGACGTTGCTGGCGACCGACTTGGTGAGCGACGAGGCGCCGTCGGTGGAGATCACGGTCATCTTGTCGATCCCGCCCATGGGCGCGGACGCCGCGGCCACGACCTGGGGCAGCACCTGGACGAGGAGGTCGAGCACGGCCGCCTCGCCGTACTCGGCAAACGCCTCCGCCTTGCGTCGCATCGCCTCGGCCTCGGCCTGGCCGCGGGCGAGGATCGCGGAGGCCTCGGCCGTGCCCTCGCGTTCGGTCGCCTCGGCGATCGCGGTACGCCGCATCTGCTCCGCCTCGCCCTCCTTGGTGCCCTCGATCGCGTTGGCCTCGGCCAGCGCGGCGCGCCGGGCCCGCTCGCCCTCGCCGATGAGCCGGGCCTGCTC
>JAEHDK010000751.1 GCA_016880465.1 Micromonosporaceae bacterium | reverse complement strand
GCTCCGAGGAGTACGCAAATCTCGCATCCTTGTAGTCGGACATGCGGGGATGCTAACAGCGACTACGGCTACCGCCACGGGCCGCCGGTGCTACCGAGCCTGGCCAAGCAGGATCTGTTCGTCGACCCGATCCCGCGCGGTGGCCAGCGCCCGCTGCTCGGTGGCGCTGGCCCCGAGCAGCCGGACCAGTACGTCTAAAGCGAAGATGGTCGACAATGGCACGTTGTGCGGCCAGTGGATAGTCGGCCGGCAGACTGTGCGGCGGCCGGCCGGCCGCTAGCATCCGGATCATGAATGGGGAAATCCCGGCAAAGCGCCGGTGGTACCGGTCGGTCTGGCCGCGGGTCGCCGTGGTCGCGCCCGTCGCGATACTCCTCGCCACGTACCTGACGGTGACCCTCGGGTACGAGCTGGCGCAGGGCGGGATCGGTGACTTCGGCACCCGCGTACGGCACGCCGGTGGGGCCCCCGAGGCGCAGTACGAATTGGTCGAAGGCAGCCGGGCGGAGTTGGGTTTCGCGATCGCCAACCCGGGGCCGGCCACGGTACGCGTCACCGACGTGACCGCCGGACCGCTCCGAGGGCTCGTCCTCGACGCGGTCGTCATGCACGAGGGCTACGCCTACCGGGGAGACGGCGCCGTCACCGCGGACCTCTTCACCGCGGACCGGATCCCGTTCCGGGCAACGGCCCTCAACCCGGACGGCGCGCTGATGGTCTGGCTCCGCATACGGGTGACAGGCGCGGATCTGCCGTACCCACCGTGCAGCGGCTTACGGTTGGAGACTGCGACGGTCCGGTACACCGTGCTCGGCGTGCCCCGTACGCAGTCGCTACCGATGGGATTTGTGGCTAGTTTCCTCGTACCCGGCGCCGGCTGCCCGGAGTAGCCGCGGCACATGGGACTCGCGCCGGACCCGGCCGGCCCGGCTGACGTGGTCCCGGCTCCGGCCGAACGCGTCGATCCGGCCCCAGCGGCCCGGGATGTCCAGCAGCTCGATGCGGCCGCGCCCGGCCGGCAGCAAGGGGTCGACGACGAGCTGCTCGCCGATCGGGTTGAGCCCGAGCATCGTCCGCAGCAACAGCAGCGGCGCGCCCGTCGACCAGGCCTGCGGGCTGCACGCCGTCGGGAACTGCACGGGGTACCGGGTGAGCGCGCGCTCGTAGCCGCCGAACGCCTCGGGCAGGCGGCCCGCGAAGAACTGAGCCGCGTCCAGGATCCCGGCCGCCACCCGGGCCGCCTCCTCCGCGAACCCGTAGTTCCGCATGCCCCACGCGATGAACGAGTTGTCGAACGGCCACACCGTGCCGACGTGGTACCCGATCGGGTTGTACCGGCTCGCGCCCTCGGCGAGCGTACGCACGCCCCAGCCGCTGAACAGCCGTGGCCCGACGAGATGGCCGACGACGGCCTTGGCCTTGGCGTCGTCCACGATCCGGCTCCACAGCAGATGGCCGATGTTCGAGGACAGCGCGTCGACCCGGCTTCCGTCGCAGTCCAGTGCCAGCGCGTAGTACTGGCCGTCCTCGATCCAGAAGTCGCGGTTGAACCGGGTCTTCAGGTCGGCCGCCTCCTGCTCCAGCGCAGCCGCGTAGGCCGGGTCGCGCCAGAACTCGCGGGCCAGCCGGGCGCCGCGGACCTTCGCGTCGTAGGCGTACCCCTGCAGCTCGCATGTCGCTCGCGGGAAGCCGGGCAGCCGCCCGTCCCGGTACGAGATCGAGTCCCAGGAGTCCTTCCAGCACTGGTTCTCCAGCCCGGTCTGCTCGTTGCGGCGCTGGTACGACACGTACCCGTTGCCCATCAGGTCGCCGTACTCGTCGATCCAGCGCAGGGCCGCCCGCGCCTCGTACTCCAGGTCGCGCACCAGCTTCGCGTTCCCGCTCCACCGCTCGTACTCGTCGAGGAGCACCACGAACAGCGCGGTGGCGTCGGCGTTGCCGTAGTACGGCGAGTGCGGCCGTTCCTCGAACGCGGTCAGCTCGCCGTACCGCAGCTCGTGCAGGATGCGGCCCGGATCTTCGTCGCGGAAGTCGTCGACGGCGGTGCCCTGCCAGTCGGCGAGTACCCGCAGCGTGGTGGCGGCCAGCTCCGGTACGAACGGCAGCGCCTGCAGGCTGGTGAAGATGCTGTCCCGGCCGAACATCGTCATGAACCACGGCAGGCCGGCGGCCGGCAGGCTGTCGTCACCCGCGATCGCCGGCGAGAACCGCAGTGCGGCGAGGTCGACGAGGCTGCGCAGGTACGTCATGCGCAACGAGTCCCAGTCGCCCTCGAGGACCGGGGCCGCACCGAACCACCGGTCCAGACCGGCCAGCATCTCCGCGCTCGCCCGCTGCGGGTCCCGGTCCCGGCGGGGTACCAGTTCGGTGCCGCCCGAGTCGGGCATCGCCGCCACCACGTCCAGCTCGGTGGTCCACGACTCGTGCGGCTCGATGCGTACCGCGTAGCTGAGCCCGTGATCGTCGATGACCGCGTCGGGCGAGGCGGAGATGAGCGTCTCGCGCCGGAAGCCGGCGCGCTCGTACCCGAGCCGGAGCGAGCCGCGCTCGACCCGGGTGTAGTACTTCCCCCTCTTCGCGAGGGCGTCCTTGACCTCGAACAAGTCCGCGAAGTCGCTACCGGCCCCGATCCGTACGGCCAGCTCGACCGGGTGCTCGTCGTGGTTCAGGATCCTGATCTGCTCGTGGAAGCCGCGGGCGATCGAGCGCTGCCGGATCACCGAGAACTTGGCGTCGACGTATACCGTGCCGGTCCCGGGTACGAGGAAGAAGCGGGTCTCGAAGTAGTGCACGTCGTCGGTCGAGAGGACGTTGAGACGCTGACCGTTGACGGTGAGCTCCCAGCACGACAGGAACCGGGTGTCGAACGAGAACAGCCCGGCCGGCTCGGTGGCCGACGCGCTGATGTCTCCGCTGGTGTCGCTGACGACGAACGTGTTGCCGTCGAGAATCCGTACCGGGTCATCGCCCATCGGGCACCTCCCGGAACAGGCGGATCAGCAGGACGAGCAGCTCGCGGTCGCCCTCGATGGTGATCGTCCCCCGCAGCGAGGCCGCCAGCGCATGGGTCTCCCGCTTGATGATGCGGTCGAACTCGGCCCGGTCGGCCTCGATCCGGCAGTCGGCGTGGACCTTCTCCCGGGAGACCCCGATCCTGCCCTTCTTCACCGACACCAGGTAGTGATCGGTCCGCCGGTTGTGCCGGATGTCGAACCGGCCGGTGCAGGTGACCCGGCGCAGCGCCGGATCGTGGCCACGCTGCGCCAACCCGGCAAAGAACTCCTCCGTCACACTGGCCACTGTGGACACCCCTCCCCGTCGGTGGGCCGGTCACCACGTCCCAGGGTCGGCGCGACCCGCAATCGGGGCATCACCCTAAGAGGGTGAAGTTGC
>JAEHDK010000750.1 GCA_016880465.1 Micromonosporaceae bacterium | reverse complement strand
GGCCGTCTCGACCACGCCGCGCTGGCGCAGCGCCTGGTACGCCGCGGCAACGGTGCCCGGGCTGACCCCGAGCCGGCCGGCGAGCGTACGCACCGGGGGCAGTGCCGCGCCCGGTGCCAGCCGTCCGGCCCGGATGCCGGCCTCCACGCTCGCCGAGATCTCGGCTGCGCTGCGCCCGGAGGGCTGATACTGTACTGCCACAGTCAGGAGATCGTACTAGAACAAAGGCCGGTCCGCCATGACGTACCCGCAAACCACCCGGACCACCCCGTCGCGGTACCGGGAGCGCACCAGCTACGAGCGCGCGGCGGCGTGCGCGATCCTCGACGAGGCGTACCACTGCCACCTGGGCTTCGCCGTGCAGGGCGAGGTACGCCTGCTGCCGATGCTGCACGTACGCGTCGACGACACCGTCTACCTGCACGGCTCCTCCGGTGGCCGGCCGCTGCTGGCCGCCCGGGCCGAGGCCGGCCTGCCGGTCTGCATTGCGGTGACCCACCTCGACGGGATCGTCTACGGGCGCTCGCAGTTCCACCACAGCGCGAACTACCGGTCGGTGGTGGCGCACGGCGTCGCCCGGCTCGTCACCGACGAGGCCGAGAAGCGCGGGGTCCTCACCGCGCTGGTCGAGAAGGTCGGCCGCGGCCGGGCCACCGACAGCCGGCCGCCGACCCGCCGCGAGCTGGCCGAGACGTCGGTGCTCGCACTGCCGCTGGCCGAGGTGTCGGTCAAGACCCGGGCCGGCGGTCCGGCCGACGACCCGGCCGACGACACCCTGCCGTACTGGGCGGGCGTGGTGCCGCTGCGGCTCGTGCCCGGCGTCCCGGAGCCGGGCCCCGGGGTGACCACCGCGACGCCGCACTACCTGTGGCCGCCCCGGTCCGCCTGGCACACCGCGGCCCCGCTGCGCGGGGAGCACGTCGTCCTCGAACCACTCGATCTGTCGCATGTGGACGGGCTGTTCGCGGCCACCGCCGACGACGCGGTGTGGGAGTTCCTGACCTCGGCCCGGCCCGGATCGCGCGCCGCGCTGGCCGAGTGGGTGGCGGGCACGGTCCAGACCGGCGGGCAGGTGGCCTGGGTGCAGCGCTGCGCCCGTACCGGCGAGGTCGTCGGCTCCACCTCGTACTACGCGATCGACGAGGCGAACCGGTCGCTGGCCATCGGCTACACCGTGCTCGGCCGGCCCTGGTGGCGTACCGGCGTCAACACCGAAGCCAAGCTGCTGCTGCTGCGCCGGGCCTTCGACGAGCTGGGTGCGGTACGGGTCGAGTGGCACACGGACACCCGCAACACCCGGTCCCAGGCGGCGATCGAACGGCTGGGCGCGACCCGGGAGGGCACGCTGCGCGCCCACCGGCAGCGCGCGGACGGCAGCTGGCGCGACTCGGCGCTGTACGCGATGACCGCGGCGGACTGGCCGGCGGCGCACGAGCGGCTCGCCGCCCGGCTCCGCGAGCCTGCCCCGGCCGGCGAAGCTAGCGGATAGGAACGAACCCGGCAAGCGAGATTTACCACCCGTGGCGGCGCGGGCGACGCTACGACGTGTCGTACCCCCGAGGCAGGATGGTCGCATGCTCGACCAGTTCTCGGCGGTGACGCGCGCGTGGTTCGAGGCCGCGTTCGCCGCGCCGACCGCCGCGCAGGAGGGCGCGTGGCGGGCGATCGGCGCGGGCCGGCATGCGCTCGTCGTCGCGCCGACCGGCTCGGGCAAGACGCTCGCCGCGTTCCTCTGGTCCCTCGACCGGCTGGCCACCGCGCCCCGACCGGCCGAGCCGACCAAGCGGTGCCGCGTGCTCTACGTGAGCCCGCTCAAGGCGCTCGCGGTCGACGTCGAGCGCAACCTGCGGGCACCGCTCGCCGGCATGGGCCATGCCGCCGCCCGGCTCGGTGTGCCGGCCCCCGGCATCACGGTCGGCATGCGCACCGGCGACACCCCGGCCGACGAGCGGCGGGCGTTCGCCAAGACGCCGCCGGACATCCTGATCACCACGCCCGAGTCGCTGTTCCTGCTGCTGACGGCCAACGCCCGGGAGGCGCTGCGCGGCATCGAGACGGTGATCGTCGACGAGGTGCACGCCGTAGCCGCGACCAAGCGGGGCGCCCACCTGGCGCTGTCGCTGGAGCGGCTCGACGCCCTCCTGCCCCGGCCGGCGCAGCGGGTGGGCCTGTCCGCCACCGTGCGCCCGATCGACGAGATCGCCCGGTTCCTGGGCGGCGCCCACCCGGTCGAGGTGGTCCAGCCGCCGGCGGCGAAGACCATCGAGGTCACCGTGGAGGTGCCGGTCGCGGACATGACCCAGCTCGACGAGGTCGCCGAGCCGGCCGGCGGCGAGCCGCGCCGGGCGTCGATCTGGCCGGCGGTGGAGGAGCGAGTGCTCGACCTCATCGAGGCGCACCGCTCCACGATCGTCTTCACCAACGCCCGGCGC
>JAEHDK010000749.1 GCA_016880465.1 Micromonosporaceae bacterium | reverse complement strand
GCCCGGATCGCGGCGCTGGAGTCCAGTCGCGCCGCGCTGCGGGCGGACGCCGCCGCTCTGCTGCGGCGGGTCGAACGGGACCTGCACGACGGTACGCAGGCGCGGTTGGTCGCGCTGGGCGTGACGCTGTCGCGCATCGAGCGGCGAGCCGGCGAGCCGGAACTGCGTGGGATGGTGTCCCAGGCCCGGGGTGCGGTGGTGGAGGCGCTGACCGAGCTGCGGGATATCTTGCGTGGCATCCACCCGCCCGGGCTGGACGCCGGGTTGGGCACCGCGATCGAGACGCTGGCCGCGCGCAGCGCGGTGCCCGTCGACGTGCATGTGGACCTGCCCGACCGACCGGCGCCAGAAACGGAGTCGGCGCTCTACTTCAGCGCCGCCGAACTGCTCACCAACGTGGCCAGGCACGCCGGGGCCAGCCGGATCAAGCTGGACCTGCGCGCGGTGGGCGGCGTGCTACGGCTGGCCGTCAGCGACGACGGGCGCGGCGGGGTGCGGCCGGGGACCAAGGGTACCGGCCTGGCCGGGTTGGCCCGGCGGGCCGAGGCACTGGACGGCGCGTTGCGGGTGGACAGCCCACCCGGCGGGCCGACGACCATCACCGTGGAGTTGCCGTGCGAGTCGTGATCGCCGAGGACAACCCGTTGCTGCGCGACGGGATCAGGCTGCTGCTCAGCGACCACGGGATCACCGTGGTATCCACAGTGGACAACGGTGACGACCTGGTCGCCGCGGTCGGTGAGCACCGGCCGGACGCGGCCGTGGTTGATGTACGGATGCCGCCGACGTTCACCGACGAGGGATTGCGTGCGGCGCTCGCGATCCGCTCGGCACACCCGGACACCGGTGTACTGGTCTTCTCGCAGTGGGTGGAGACCCGGTACGCGCGGCAGCTCATCGCCGAACACCCGGAACGGGTCGGGTACCTGTTGAAGGACCGCATCGTCAGCACCGACGACTTCGTCGACGCGCTGCGCCGGGTGGCCGCCGGCGGGACCGCGCTGGACCCCGAGGTGGTGCGGCAGCTACTGGCCGCGCCAGCCGTGGACGCCGGCATCGCCCGACTCAGCGAGCGGGAGCGGGAGATCCTCGGGATGCTGGCCGAAGGCCGGTCCAACGCGGCCATCTGCGATGCGCTGTTCCTGGCCCCACGCAGCGTGGAGAAGCACGTGACGGCCATCTTCACCAAGCTGGACCTGCCGCAGGCGCGGACCGACCACCGGCGGGTACTTGCCGTGCTGCGCCACCTGAACGCCGTGCGCTGAGCACTACTGCACCACCGGGGACAAGACAAGCTGCAAATGTCAGCACGGCCCGCAATTCGGGTACGGCTGCCGATTTCCACCCGATTGTGCAAGATCTTTCGTGGGCCGCCAGGGACTCGAACCCTGAACCTACAGATTAAAAGTCTGCAGCTCTGCCATTGAGCTAGCGGCCCGATAGCCACCTAGGCTACCTGGCCGGCTGGTCAAGCCGGATCGAGGACTCGAATACCACCATAGGGGCACAATCGGCCGGTGAGCATCATCCCGCCACGGACGCGGTACCAACGATGGTTGGGTTGGCATGCCCCGGCGTTGCGGCGAG
>JAEHDK010000748.1 GCA_016880465.1 Micromonosporaceae bacterium | reverse complement strand
TCGACGGCCTCTTCACCGACCAGGCCGACATCGGCGTGCTCGCCCGCGCCATGGCCTTCGCTTCGTAGGACGGGACCCGGCCACGACGGTGGACCGGACCCGACGCATCGCGGCTCAGACTTGTCGGCGCCTTGCTGGTGACACTCGGCACCGTTGCTCGATCGAGGCCGGGCGGCCTCATTTCGTCAGTTCCCCCTGGCTGCGACCCGACGCAGGACTACGGCAACGGACCTCGCCACAGGGTCGGAGTGACGATCCGCAACGTCCGGTAAACGTCCGGTCCAACGTCCTGGTCTCATCGGCGATCTTGAGTTTCTCTTATCATGCCGATCTGGCCCAGGTCAGTTGATCACCGGAGTGAGCCATGGCGCAATCGTCGAGGTCTGACCGCTGCATGAGGTTGATCGGCGTGGCCGCCGTGGCTGCCACCATCGGCGCGGTCGTCATGTCGGTTGCCGACATGGCCCCGGCCGTCGCGGCGGCCCGGACGGCTCCGTTGTCGTGTGTGGACGAGCAGCGCGATGAGGCGGCGGCCGAGGCGATGGTGCCGGTGTGCGGCCACCGGGTTGAGGTGTTGTCGGAGCGTACGGAGTACTCGCAGACGTTCGTGAACCCGGGCGGGTCGTTCACGTTCGAGGAGAGCATGGAGCCGGTGCGGGTGCGGCGGGGCTCGTTGTGGGCGCCGGTGGACACCACGTTGAAGTCGACGGCGCAGGGGGTGGTGCCGAAGGCGTCGGTGCTGCCGCTGGTGCTCTCGTCGGGCGGTGACGGCCCGCTGGCGCGGCTGTCGCAGGGCGGACGGGAGCTGTCGATGTCGTGGCCGACCCGGTTGCCGGTGCCGACGTTGGCGGGGGCGACGGCGACCTACCGGGGGGTGCTCGGCCGGGATGTGGATCTACAGGTGACCGCGTCGGCGCTGGGGTTCTCCGAGGTGCTGGTGGTGCGGACCCGGGAGGCGGCGGCGGATCCGGCGCTGGCTTCGGTTCGGTTCGGACTGGCCACCAAGGGCGTCACCGTGTCGGCGACGGCTTCCGGAGGGCTGGTTGCCCGCGACGCCCAGGGCCGGGCGGTGTTCGAGTCTCCGGCGCCGCTGATGTGGGATTCGCCGCCAGCTGCGCAGCCGGCGGCCAAGCCAGGTGCGCCAGTCGCCGCTGGCGCAAGCATGGCGACGCCCGGTGTGGGGCCGGCCGGCGGTCGTGAGGTGCCGGACGGTTCGGCAGGTGTGGTGCGCCGGGCGGTGATGCCGGTGCGGGTCGCCGATGGCGGGCTGACGGTGACGCCGGATCGGACGATCTTGACCGACCCGGCCACCCGGTTCCCGGTCTTCATCGACCCGGGCTGGACGGGGTACATCTCCGGTAACGCGTGGACATCGGTGTGGAGCAAGTATCCGTCCAGTTCGTTCTGGCAGAACTCGAGCGCGCTGCGCCACGGTTCGACGTACGGATCGGCAGGTGCCGGGCGGGTGGAGGACTGCGATACCTGTGCCGACTACATCATCCGGTCGTTCTTCCGGATGGACACCAGCTATGTCAAGGGCACCCACATTCTGGATGCGAAGTTCCGCGTCGAGCAGCGCTGGGCGTGGACCTGCTATCCGTCGCCGACCAACGCGAAGGTCTGGCTCACGTCCGGGATCTCGTCGTCGACGACGTGGAACAACCAGCCCAGCTGGAACAGCACCTACGTAGCGGAGACCAAGGGCAATCGGGCCTATGGCGCGCCGTACGGCTGCCTTGGTGCGGGCACGATCGAGTTCAACGTCACCTCGATCGCGGCCAAGGCTGCTGCTGGTAACTGGTCCACGGCGACGCTTGGGCTGCGGGCCAAGGACGAAGGGACGAAGAACCAGTGGAAGCGGTTCAATCACGCCTCCCCGCGGCTGGCGATCACGTTCAACCGTAAGCCCAACGTACCGACCAGCCTGAGCTCTGAGATCTATGGCTGCAAGACCGGCTCGTCGCGGCCGTACGTGCTGACCACCACACCGGTCCTGTCGGCCAAGCAATCGGACCCGGATGGCGGGTCGCCGACCACGTACTTCTATTGGTGGCCACTGGGTGGGTCGCGCACCGAAACGAACAAGCTGGCCAAGACGAACACCAGCGGCTCGTCGGTGTCGGTGACCATCCCCTCCGGGAAACTGGCCGACGGGTCGACGTATGTGTGGCAGGCGCGCACCTATGACGGTGTGGACTACGGGGGTTGGTCGGGCACCTGCGAGTTCACGGTGGACTCCACGCCGCCGCCGGCACCCGGCAACGTCACCTCGACGGACTACCCGGCCAGCGGGGTTCACGGCGGGGTCGGCATCGCCGGCGTGTTCAACATCACCGCGCCGACCACCCGAGCCTACGAGGTGGTCAAGTACGCCTACACCCTGGACTCGGGAGTGTTGACCGGCGCCCCGGCCGTCGATGCGGACCCGATGACGCACGGCGCGGCGGTGTCGGTGAGACCGCTGCACGATGGGGTCAACACCCTGTACGTGTGGTCGAAGGATCACGCCGGCCGGTTCTCCGCCAGCGCGAAGACGTACACGTTCACGGTGCGGGCCGGATCCGGCCCGGCCGCGGAGTGGACCTTCGACGAGGCCAGCGGCAACGCCACCGACGTGACGCGGCACGGCAACACCGCCACCCTGGCGGCCGGCGCGACCCGCACCACCGGCCGGGCCCAGGCAGGCAAGGCGTTGTCGCTGACCGGCGGCAGCACCTCCTACGCGGCCACATCGGGTCCGGTGATGACCCCGCACCCGGACACCGGGGTGATGATCCCGGTCCGCACCGACACCAGCTTCACCGTGACGGCGCGGGTGAGGTTGACCGCCACCGGCGGCGGTGACGTGGCGGCGATATCTGCGGACGGCAGCCGCACCTCGGCGTACCTGCTGGGTTACTCGGGCTCCAGCAATCGGTGGATCTTCCGGATGGCAGGCTCCGACGTCGACGCGCCGAGCACGGCCACGATCGCGTCGAACTCGGCACCGACGGCGGGCAAGTGGACGCACCTGGCGGCCTGCTACGACGCCAGCACCAAGCAACTACGGCTGTATGTCAACGGGGTGCAGCAGACCGCTACTGCGACGCTGTCCGGTGGGTTCAACGCCACCGGTCCGGTTGGCGTCGGTCGGCGCAAGTCCGCCGGCGCCAACGCCGGGTTCTTCAACGGCGCCATCGACGACGTGCGCGTCTACAACTTCGCGGAAACCGCGGCCAAACTGGCCACGCTGGCCGTACCGCTGCCACCGACGATCTCGTTCCCGAACGGCAGCACGGTGCTGGCCGGCGGGCAGCTGTCGGTGACGTTCGACGCCCGCGGCGACACCAACGTGACCAAGTTCCGGTACAGCGTGGACGGTACCGGGCTGGGCACCGAGGTGTTGGCCAGCACGGCCGGCGGCACTAAGACGGTCACCATCAGCGTCGGGTCGATCACGGGCCAGCACCCGACTTACGCGGTGACCAAGGACGACGGCAACCGGCTGTCGGAGATCACCCAAGCTGAGTTCAGGGTCAACCCGGCGGCCAGCCTGAACGGCCAGGTGCTGGACGCCTCGGACTTCCTGTTCACGCCGGTGGCCGGGGCGACCGTCACGCTGCAGCCGGCCGGCCTGTCGACGGTGACCGACGCCAACGGAGCGTACTCGTTCGGCAACTTCGCGCCGGGCCACTACACCCTGTCGGCGAGCGTCGGCGGCCCGTGCGGGTTGTCCGGCAGCGTCGAGCTGGACATCGACGGGCAGGGTTTCACCTGGGACCTGGAGGTGTACCGGGCGGTCGACGATCTGGGCAACACCTGCAGCGAGCAGACGATGGCGTTCACCCCGGCCGACCAGACGGTACTGTCGCTGACCGGTGATGACGCCACCGGGCTGGTCTCGCTGCCGTTCGCGTTCCCGTTCTACGGGCAGGCCTACCGGCAGGCGTGGGTGGACACCAACGGCCTGGTGTCGTTCACCGACCCGGCCGGCTCGCACCCCTACGACGGCAGCCCGCTGCCGAACGGGCTGGACCCGAACACGCTGGTGGCGCCGTTCTGGGACGACCTGATGGTGGACGCCTCGGCCAGCGTGCGCACCGCTTCCGCCGGCTCCGGGGCCGGCCAGCGGTTCGTGATCGAGTGGCGTAACGTGTACCGCAAGGCCTCGACCGCCCAGCGGCTGTCGTTCGAGGTGATCCTGGCCCCGGATGGCACCATCACCACCGGCTACACCGGGTTGGACAACGACGCCGAGCGCGGTGACTTCGCCGCGGTGGGCATCGAATCGCCGGCCGGTACGGACGGGCTGATCTACTCGGCCGGGCTGCCGCTGCTGGACAACGGCAAGGCGATCGTGTTCGATGCCCCCGACACCGGTGGCACGGTCGAGGTGTTCGACCTGTCCGGCACGCTGACCGACGCCGCCGGCGCCCCGGTGGTGGGCGCGACCATCACCCTGGACCCGACCGGGCAGCAGGCAACCACCGGTGTGGGCGGGGCCTGGTGGTTCACCGGCCTGGTCGCTGACTCCTACACCGTGTCGACCAGGGTGGGTGGCCGGTGCGCCACGCTGGCGCAGACCCAGGCCGAGCTGTCCGCCAACACGGTCGCGAGCCTGCATCTCGGGCCCGACTACGGCGGGCTGGGTTACGCCTGCGCCGAGGGCACCGGCGGCTGGGAGGCCGGCTCGGATGCGGTGTTCCTCGCCGGCGACAACGAGCAGACCCAGGTGGGGTTGCCGTTTGCGGGCACCTTCCACGGCGTCAGTTACGACGAGGTTACCGTCAACACCAACGGGTTCGTGGTGTTCGGCGATGACGGGACGGCCTCCGGCGGCGCCGACAACCAGAGTCTGCCCGACCCGGCGCCGGCCAACGCGGTGGCCGCGCCGTTCTGGGACGACCTGAGCATCGATGCTTCGGCCGGCGTCTACAGCCGGCAGGTCGGGGCGGCGCCGAACCGGCAGTTCGTCATCGAGTGGCGCAACGCCCTGATCGTGGCCACCGGCGACCGGATCAGCTTCGAGGTGGTGCTCGGCGAGAACGGGCAGATCGAGTTCCACTACGCCGACCTGTCCAGCGACGCGGCCAAGGGCGCATCGGCCACTGTCGGCTTGGAGAGCGGCTCCGGCACCGCCGCCGCCGGGTACTCGATCGACGAGCCGGCCCTGGCCAGTGACCGGACCATCGTTTACACCCCGGCCGGGCCCGGGACGATCAGCGGCGGCCTTTCCGATGCGGTGACCACCACCCCGGTGGCCGGTGCCACGGTCACCCTGTACCCGACCGGGGCGACCACCACCACCACCACCACCACCGGCGCGGACGGCAGCTACCAGTTCAGCAACGTGCCTCCGGGCGAGTACACCGTGCAGGCGGACACCGGCGACGGGCGCTGCGCCGGCCAGTACGCCAAACGCGACCTGCACCACGCCGGCGGAACCTCCAACATCGACCTGTCCGTCATGGTCGACGGGGACGAGTTCGGCTACACCTGCGTTCGTGCCGTCCAGGCGTTCCTGCCCACGGACGAGGTGCTCGACCTGACCGGCGACGACAACGTCCAGCAGGTGTTCCCGCCGTTTCCGATCAAGCTGTACGGGGCCACGCACACCACCGGCTGGGTGGACACCAACGGCCTGGTCACCTTCCGCGACCCCGGCGAGTCGTCGTGGGACGCCTCACCCATCCCATCCGAGGCGACACCGTATCGGCCCAACGCCGCGGTCTACCCGTTCTGGGACGACCTGTACGTCGATGCGACGGCCAGCGTCCGGCAGGCCACCCTCGGCGCCGCCCCCAACCGGAAGTGGGTCATCGAATGGCGCAACGTGCGCAGTTTTGAAGACCCGAGCACCCGCCTCACGTTCGAGGTGATCTTCGACGAGGGCGGCGACATCGGCTTCCGGTACGCCGACATCGACCCGGCCAGCCCGGTCGAGCGCGGCGCCGGCGCCACCATCGGCATCGAGGACGGCTCGGGCACCATCGGCTTCCAGTACGCGTACCGGGAAGCGCGGCTGACCACTGGCGATGGGCTCACGTTCCATTCGCTGCCACCTGGACAGGGGGCGGTGTCCGGCACCGTCAGCTGCGAGAGCGCGTCCGTCGGCGGGGCCACGGTGGCGATCGGCGGCCAGCAGGCCACCACCGCCGCGGACGGCAGCTACAGCATCTCCGGTGTCAACGCCGGCCCGTACGCGATCATCGCCACGGTGGGGAGCGGCGGGTGCGCCGGCTCGCACCCGGAGCCGGTCACCGTCGGCACCGGCGTCACCACCACGGTCGACTTCCAGCTCGGGCCGACCCCGGCCGGCGCCGGCTACATGTTGACCGAGCAGCTGACCGCGTTCGTGCCCGCCGACGGCACCGTGCTGACCGGGCTGGGCGATGACTCCTACACCCAGGTCAGCCTGCCGTTCCCGGTCACCGTGTACGGGCAGACCTACATCACCGCCTGGGTGGACAGCAACGGGGTCATCACGTTCAACGCACCGAACGGGTCGGCGTGGAACCACGGCCCGATCCCGTCCGCGCCGGCGCCGAACCAGGCCGACGCCGCGCTCTACCCGCTGTGGCACGACTGGGTGGTCGATGCCGCCGCCAGCGTGCGCACCGCCACCACCGGCACCGCGCCCAACCGGCAGTTCATCGTCGAGTGGCGCGACGTGCACTCCTTCCTCGACGACGCGGTACGGGTCACCTTCGAAGTGATCTTCGACGAGGCCGGCGGGTACACCTTCGCCTACACCGACATGGACGGCACCTACCTGGAAAACGGCGGCTTCGCCACCATCGGCATTGAAAACGCCGACGGCACCCTCGCCCTGCAGTACACCTTCCGGCACCCGGTGCTGCGCCCCGACATGGGCGTGCACATCAGCCCACCCGGCTCCTGACCGCTCCCTGCCCCGCCCCGCCGCGTTCTTCGTCACGCCGGAGGTTCCAGTGACCGTCACCCCGTCCATGGTCCCGCCGCGGCAGCGGCGCAGGTGGCCGGGCAGCACCCGCCTGGTCGCGGCGGGCCTGGCCGGCGTGCTGGCGGCCGGCCCGGTCCAAGTCCCGGCGTTCGCCGTCACCGGTCGGG
>JAEHDK010000747.1 GCA_016880465.1 Micromonosporaceae bacterium | reverse complement strand
CGTCGCGCTGGCCGCGGCGGCCGTCCTGGCGGTCGCGGTGCCGCTGGGGTCCGTGCAGCTGGCCCGGCCCGCGGCCAGGCAGCCGGTGGACGCAGCCGGCGATGCGGGCCATGTGGTCACCAGGTACGTCCAGGGGGACAGTGCCCGGGTGCTCAACCCGCAGACCGGCGAGTACCGGTTCAGCCTCGACTACGGCTACTCACCGGTGGTCTCCCCGGACCTGCGCCGCCTGGCCAGCGTCAGATCCTTCACCTCGTTGACGATCGCCGCCACGGTCACGACCACGGACTCACGCCGGGTGTCCGCGCCGGCGGGCCGCTGGTTCGACGCCGCCACCTGGTCACCCGACAGCCGGTACGTCGCCGTCGGGGACCGGCCGGCACCGATGGACCGGGCCGGCAACCTGACTGGTGTCGCCCGGTACGTCGCCGACCGGGTGGGGATCATCGAGGCGGGCACCGCGGAGATGCGCGAGGTGCCGCTGACCTTCCCGCCCGGCCGCGTCGGTGTGTTGGGACCGCTGTGCTGGCTGGACTCGAGCCACTTCGTGGTGCCGTCGGCGGACCCGGTCAACCGGCTGCCGTCCGCGGGGGTCACCAGCGAACAACTGGCCGTCGACCGACTGAGCATCTTCGACCTCGCCGGCCAGCTCACCGCCGAACTGCCGATCGACCAGCATGAGGCGCTGGCCGACCCGAGCCGGGGCACGGATCTGCTGTGGCGGCCGATCACCACGACGGCCGGCGGGAACTGGTTGCTCGCGCGGCAGCCACGGCCGGACACGGTCGAACTGGCCGATGTCGATCTTGCCCGCGACTCCGGCCCGTACCGGACCGTGACGTTCTCACTTCCACCGGCCCCGGCGGGCGAGAAGTGGTCGAGTGGGCCGGTCGCCTGGCTGGGCGGGCAGCAGGTGCTCATGGAGTCCGCACCGTTCCCCGACACCGATGGCCCGATAAGTGGACCTTTCCAACCGCATTACCGGTACGACGTGGTCAACCTGGCCACCGGCGAGACCCGGCCGGCCAGCCTGAAACTTCCGGACGGGGCGTACGGCGTCACCATCGGTTCCGCGGCCGGCCTGGGACCACGCGCGGCGCACCTGAGGTTCTGACCGGCCCGGCGCGATACTGTCGGCTGATGGCTGCGGCACCCCGGATCGGCGTAGAGCAGCGCCGGGCACGGCTCGGCCGGCGGCACCTGCTGGCCGCGGGCGCCGCTGTGGCCGGCCGGGCGGCGGGCTCGACCGCGGTGGCCGACGTGGCCGACCACCTGGTGGCGCTGCACGCCACCGACCCGGCGACCGTGTTCATGTCCGTCTTCGCGCGGCTGCCGGGCAGCGACGCCGGCACCGTCGAGCGGGCGCTGTACGAGGACCGCACCGTCGTACGGATGCTCGGCATGCGCCGCACCGTCTTCGTGGTGCCCCGCGACGTGGCACCGGTCGTCCAGGCGGCCGCCACCCGGGCGCTGTGCGCCAAGGAGCGCAAGCAGACGATCAAGTTCCGCGAGGCGGCCGGCATCCCGGACGCCGCGCGCTGGCTGCGCGACGTCGAGAAGTCCACTGTGGAGGCTTTGGCCGCGCGGGGCGAGGCGACCGGCCAGCAGTTGTCGGCCGACGAGCCACGACTGCGTACCCAGATCGGGCTCGCCGTGGGCAAGTCGTACGGTGGCCCGGTCAATATCACCACCCGGGTGCTGTTCCTGCTCGCCGCCGAGGGGCACATCGTACGGGGCCGGCCGCGGGGTTCGTGGCTGTCCAGCCAGTACCACTGGTCGCCGATGGAGCGCTGGTTCCCCGGCGGGCTACCGGACCTGCCGACGGATGCCGCGCACGTGGAGCTGGTCCGCCGGTGGCTCGCGGCGTTCGGCCCCGGTACGTACCAGGACCTGCGGTGGTGGACCGGCTGGGCGGTCACCCGGTTGAATAAGGCGCTCGCCCAGCTCCAGCCGGTGGAGGTCGACCTGGACGGCGCGACCGGTCTGGTGCTGCCGGACGACGTCGCGCCGGTACGTGCGCCGAAGCCGTGGGTGGCGCTGCTACCGGCGCTCGACCCCACCCCGATGGGTTGGGCCGTGCGGGACTGGTACCTGGGCGAGCACGCCCCCGCGCTGTTCGACCGGTCCGGCAACATCGGGCCGACGATCTGGTGGCAGGGACGCATCGTGGGCGGCTGGGCACAGCGCGCCGACGGCGAGATCGCGCTGCGCTTCCTGGCGGACGTGGGCAGCGACGCGGTGGCCGCGGCCGGGCGCGCGGCCGAGCGGCTCGCCGGCCTGCTCGGCGACGTACGGGTCAAGTCGCGCTTCCCCACCCCGCTGGAGAAGCAGCTGGTCGGGTAACTCAGAACGCCGTGCGCCGGCGCTCCTGCGCCAGAACCGCGTCCCGGTCGGACAACCGCGCGAGGTTGTGTAGCGCCGGTTTCAAGCGCACGTTGGCGCGCAGCCGACCTGCGTTCCGGTCAAGGAACGCCCAGTAGCCCGCGGTGTACGGGCACGCGTCCGCCCCGAGCCGGCGGGTCGGCTGGTACCGGCAGCCGCCGCAGAGGTCGCTCATCCGGTCGATGTACCCGCCGCCGGCCGCGTACGGCTTCGTGGCGACGGTCCCGCCGTCGGCGTGCAGTGCCATGCCGACCACGTTCGGCACCATCACCCAGTCGTACCCGTCGATGAAGGACCGGTGGAACCAGTCGGTCACCTCGGCCGGGCGGTAGCCGCGCTGCAGTGCGTGGTTGCCCAGCACCATCAGCCGTCCGATGTGGTGCGTATACGCCCGGTCCCGTACGTCGCGCAGCAGGGTGGACAGGCAGCGGGCCGTGACCGCGTCCGGGTCGAGATCCCACATGAAACCGGGCAGCGGCCGGTTGGCGCGCAGCGCATTGCGGCGCCGGTACCCCCGCCCGAGCGTCCAGTACAGGTGCCAGACGTACTCGCGCCAGCCGATCACCTGCCGGATGAACCCTTCCACGCTGGCCAGCGGCGCGGTGCCGGCGTAGTAGGCCCGCTCGGCCCGTTCGGCGACCTCGTACGGATGGAGCAGGCCCAGGTTCAGCGGCGCCGACAGCAGGCTGTGGCTCAGCCACGGGTCGCCGGCGAGCAGCGCGTCCTGGTAGCGCCCGAACGTCGGCAGCCGGTGCCGTACGAAGTGGTCGAGAACCGTCAGCGCCTCGGCCCGGGTCGCGGCTGTCCACCGTGGACCATCGCGGCCGACGAACGACACGTCCCCGGACCGTTCCCAGCGGTCGAGGTCGCGGCGTACGTCGGCGTCGATGTCGTCCTCGACCGGCCAGGGCGGCTCGGGTACGGGCGCCCGGGCCATCCCGCGCGGCGGCGGCTCGCGGTTCTCCAGGTCGAAGCTCCACCGCCCGCCGGCCGGGTCGTCGCCAGCCATCAGCACGCCGAGCCGGCGCCGGGCGAACCGGTAGAAGGAGTCGAGCACCGGGCCGCGGCGGCCGACCGTACGCCACCACTGCGCGAACTCGGCCGCGGAGAGCGCGAAGCCGGCGGTGGGCAGGACCGTCAGGCCGAGGTCGCGGACGAACCGGTCCGCCGCATGGCTGGTCGGCTGCGCGACGGTCAGCTCGGGCCGGCCGGCGACCGCGTCCCGGTACCGGTCCGCCCGCACGTACACCGCACGATCGCCGAGGTCGGCCGCTCGGTGCCGCATCGCCGACAGCACCAGGTGGGCCTTCTGGCGGTGGAACCGCCGGCGGCGGAACACCGACCGGCACTCGACGAGCAGGATCCGCTCGTCGGTGCCAGCCACGAAATGCGGGCCGAGCTGATCGCCGAAGCACCAGCGCATATCCCAATCTAACCGGCATCCGGCGCAGGTGGCGCCGGTCAGCCCAGGCCGCGCAGCCAGGTAAGGCCGTCGATGACCCACTGGGTCTGCCGCAGGTACTGCACGCCGGCCGCGGCGAGGAAGACCCCGGTGATCGCGTGCGACGGCCAGGCAGTCCGCCGGATCCGGCCGAGCCAGCGCTCCAGCACGATGCGCCCGAGCAGCCGGCTCAGCAGGAACACGCCGGCCGCGACGATCAGCACGAGGACGAACGTGACGGCCGGACCGATCGGGCCGGCCGGCTGGGCGGCCGCCCAGATGCCCCACGCGACGAAGGCGAACAGGGCGCCGATGCCCGTCCACTCCCAGCCGCGCCTGAGCTGGCGCATCCGGTACCGCAGCGGGGTACGCGGAGCCCGGGTCGGGATCCCGGCCTTGCCGTAGGCCGGAATGCCGGCGCCCTCGGTCGAGTCGGCGAGCGTGCTGGCCGGGTCCGGTACGCCGACCGGGGCCACGCCCAACCGGTAGGCCGGATCACCCGGCCACCCGTTCCCCGCGGCCGGCCGGCCGTTGCCCGCCTTGGTAGGCACGCTCGGCGCCACCGGCACGGCGGCCGCCCACGGGTCGACCGGACGCGTCGCTCGGCCCGGCGGGTTGCGGTCTGCCATCAGCCCTCCCACGGCGAGGTCCCGTACCGAGGGTAGCGAGCGGACAAAGCACTCGCCGAACCGTGACGGCGGGGAGTAGACAGGACAGGTGCCCAATGACGACCTGCCGATCCGCACGGCCACCCCCGAGGACTGGGCCGCGGCCTCGCGCCTGCTCTTCACCGCCTTCAACGACGCGTTCGACGAGGAGCGGAGCCGGGCCGAGAGCGGCACCTTCGAACCCGAGCGCACGCTGCTCACCACGGATGGTGACGACATCGTGGGGATGGCAGCCGCGTACACCCGGGACCTCACCGTACCGGGAGCTTTGCTGCCCGCCGCGCACGTCACGATGGTCAGCGTCTCCCCGACGCACCGCCGGCGCGGCATCCTGCGCCGCATGATGGTCCGGCAGCTCCGCGACGTCCGCGCGGCCGGGCACGAGCCGATCGCCGCGCTGTGGGCCAGCGAGGGCCGGATCTACCAGCGATTCGGGTACGGGCTCGCGACGACCCGGGTCGGCTTCGACGTCGACGCGCGGGAGGTGCGGCTGGCCGACCCGCCGGGGGACGCGGCCGCCGAGGGCCGGCTCCGTAGTGCGCAGCCCGCCGCCGTGGTCACCGAACTGGCCAAGGTGTACGAGCAGCTGCGCGCCGACCGGCCGGGTTGGTCCAGCCGGGACGACCGCTGGTGGGCGCACCGCCTCATCGACCTGCCGTCCGGCCGGAACGGCAGCACCGAGCTGCGGGCGGTCCTCCACGAACAACCGTCCGGTGTGGACGGTTATGCGCTCTGGCGGGTGCAGAACTCCTGGGACGACGGCGGCCCCAACGGCGAGGTGATCGTCAGCGAGCTGCTGGCCGCGAACCCCCGGGCGTACGTGGACCTGTGGCGCTTCCTGCTCTCGGTGGACCTGACCCGGTCGACGCGGTACTGGGCCGGTGCGGTCGACGAGCCGCTGCGGTACCTCGCGAACGAACCGCGCCGGCTGCGGCCGCGCCTCGCCGACGGCATCTGGGTACGGGTCGTCGACGTGGCCGGCGCGCTGTCCGGCCGGCGGTACGCCGCCCCGGTGGACGTGGTGATCGAGGTGGCCGACGAGCTGCTGCCGGAGAACGCCGGCCGCTGGCGGCTCGTGGCGGACGCGTCCGGCGGCGGTACGTGCACCCGCACCGACGCGCCGGCGGATCTCGGCTGCGACATCTCGGTCCTCGGCGCGGCGTACCTCGGCGACGCGTCGCTGGGCTCGCTGGCCGCCGCCGGCCGGGTGCGGG
>JAEHDK010000746.1 GCA_016880465.1 Micromonosporaceae bacterium | reverse complement strand
GCTTGTTCCTCGCGATCTACGTCGGCGTCGAGGTCAGCCTCGGCAACTGGACGTACAGCTTCCTGGTCGAGGAGCGCGGCCAGGCGAGCCTGCTGGCCGGCTATGTCGTCAGCGGCTACTGGTTGGGCTTCACGCTCGGCCGGTTCCTGGCGGGCGTCGTGGCCGCCCGGCTCGGCATCGGACCGGTCGCCCTCACCTTCGGCTGCCTCGCCGGCCTGTTCGGTTCGGTGGTCCTCACCTGGGCGCTGTCCGGTACCGGCGGCGCGATCGTGGGCTTCGTCGTGCTCGGCGCGTTCCTCGGGCCGATCTACCCGCTGATGATCGCGATCCTGCCGTCGCTCGCGCCCCGGTGGCTCGTGCCCACCGCGATCGGCCTGCTCGTCGGCGCGAGCGTGGTCGGCGGCGCGTTCTTCCCGTGGCTCGCCGGCACGCTCGCCCAGTACGTCGGGCTCGCGTCGCTGTTCCCGTACGTCGTGGTCCTCACCACGGCGCTGCTGGCGAACTGGTGGCGGATCGTCCGCCGGATGTCGCCGGCGACGTAGGCCCGGGCGGACCGGTCAGCCGGCCGGTGCCGCCCACGAGCGCGCCAGTTCCCCGAGCGTGGCCGCCGCGGTGGCCGGGTCCGCCCCGCGCCCGACCGCCAGTCCGAGGAGGTACGCGGACAGCGGGGCGGCGGGCCGCAGTACGCCGTGCGCCACGTCCCGGGCGAGGTCGAGGACCAGCGGCCGCTGGCTGGTCGTCTCGGCCGGGTCGAGCCCCAACGCGGTACTGGCTGCCACGATCCAGCGATCCATCTCGGTCATGCCCACTCCCGTGCGCGCCGCAGGTCGGTCTCCGTGTCGCAGTCGTACCACGGCGGGGGCCCGGGTGCGGTGCCGGACAGCTCCGCCACGCGCAACCCGCCGACCAGCTCGCGTACCGACCGGCCGGCCGGGTCGCCCAGGGCCGCCAGCCGATCGGCCAGCGCGGTGGCGTACCAGAGCCCGCACAGCAGCTGCCGGCGCCCGGCGCCGTCGACGAACACCACACCATCCACAGTGGAGGTCAACGCGGTGGTGAGGGCCGCAATCGCGTCCCGGGTCAGGAACGGCAGGTCCGCCGCCAGGACCGCGACGGTGCCCGCCGGGACGAACCGCAGGCCGGCCGCGAGGGCGGCAACCGGACCACCGCCGGGCGGCTCCTCACACGTCCGGAGCACACCGCCCGTATCGGGCATCCCGGAACCGACAACTACCCGCGGTACGGCGTCCGCCACCGCGTCGAGCACCCGGGCCAGCATCGACCGGTCGCCCACCGGGAGCGCCGGCTTGCCCGGCCCGCCGAGCCGGCGGCCCGCTCCCCCGGCGAGTATCACGGCGGCGTATCTGTCCACACCGCCCACGCTAGCCGGGTGAGCGGCGCCCGGCCGAGCCCCCGGGGGGAAAGATCACGCTGGTCGGGTTCGTCCACGGGGACACGATGAACGTCTACCCCGGCGGCGACCGCGTCACACCCTGACCGGGCCGGCACTGTCCACTGCGGACGGTGGTAGGCCGGCGCGGAGCGCCCGGTCGAGCAGCAGGGCAAGCGGGTACGCCGGGTCGGCGGCCAGCGCCCGGGCGACGGCGACCGAGGCGAGCGCGCCGTCACCGGTACGCCAGGCGACGAGCCCGAGCAGGCAGGCCGGCGCGGCGACCTGTTCCGGGCAGACCCGGCGGACCACATCCGTCCAGAGCCCGCGGTACGGGCCGGGGTCAGCGCGCATCAGCTCCCAGGCGGCGTCCCGTACCGAGGCGGCCGAGAGTACGGCGCCCAGCCAGGCCACCTCCTCGTCGGTGAGCACGCCACCCGCGCGGTGCCGGCGCAGCGCCCGGCGGACCGCGGCGATGCCTTCGCGCACCACCGAGCCGCCGCCGCGCCGACCGGCG
>JAEHDK010000745.1 GCA_016880465.1 Micromonosporaceae bacterium | reverse complement strand
TGGCAGATACTGAGCCTCCTGAGTTAAGTTGCAATCCACCGTTTATAGCTGGACTTGCATTGGTTAAAGTTCCTGAAGTAGCTAGAATTGAGGTTGAGTTAACCGTTAAACTTCCGGATATTGTTTGATTATTGTTAAATGTTACCGATGGTGTTGGCGAAGCCGTATTGGCAATAACTACAGCTTCATTTGCTGCAAAAGTTAAAGTTCCTGAATTAGAAATAGTTTGCGGAGTAGTACCACTGAAAGTTAAAGTACTTGCTGATGCAGGGCTAAAAGTCAAAGTTTCACCAGTGGCGACTGAAATATTCCCTTTAATATTTACAGCATTTACACCGGTTGTATTAAGATTTAGAGTTCCGTCAGTAATTGTTAGGTTATCCATTGTTACACCTGTTGCACCAGTAACAGACTGATTAAATGTTGCACCATTTACTTCAAAATTAGCATACGTTCTACCATTCATTGATGGCGGCCACGGGCTCGGTCGCACCCGTACGGTGGCTCCGCGCCGTTCGAACTCGGCGGCGGTGACGCCGATCGCGTCCGGCCCAAGCAGCCGCCGGCCGTCGATGGTACGGCGGCGCTGGTGCGCGTTGAAGGCGGCCACGATCGCCGCGTCCAGCGGATCGGGTGGGGTGAGCTCCACCGCGCCGGTGACCGAGAGCGTGAGCAGCACCGGGCAGCGGGCGCCGGCGCAGGCCGCCACCACCCGTCCCACCTCTTCGGCGGTGAGCAGGTCCAGCAGCGCGGACGTGGTGACCAGGCCGGCGCCGGCCAGCTCGCCGGCGGTCAGCCGGGTGATGTCGCGCTGCCGGGTCTGGACCGTGACCGGGGTACCGTCGGCGGCGATGGTGGTCATCGCGGCGGCCCGGTCCAGCAGGTCGGCGTCCCGGTCGTACAGGATCCACCGCTGCGGGCCGGGCAGCCGGGGCGCCAGCCACCGGGCCATCGACCCGGTACCGGCGCCGAGATCGTGGATCATCACTGGCCTTCCGCCGGCGAGCCGCCGGCGCACCGGCTCGACCAGCTCGGCCGCCCGGACTGCGGCATCGGCTGGCTCCCGCAGCGCGAGCCAGCCCGCACTCACCGGGGCACTCATGCCCGTCCTCGCTGCGCTGCGGGTGGGCATGAGGCACGAAAGGGCCGTGCTGGCTGATTCGCTCGCTGACGCTCGCTCATGCGGCCACTCCAGCCAGGACCTGGGCGATCTTTCCGGCGGTACCCGACCAGCCGCTGAGCGTGGTCCGGCGGGCGCGGGCCGAACGGCGCAGCCGTTCGCGCAGGCCCGCGTCGTCCAGCCAGCGCCGCAGCGCCCCCGCCAGCGGCGCCGGGTCGCCGGGCTCGACCAGCAGGCCGGGACGGCTACCATCCGCCGCCCGTCCCAGCGCCTCGGGCAGCCCACCAGTGGCCGTCGCGAGGACCGGGATCCCGCGCGCCAGCGCCTCGACGATCACCATCCCGAACGTCTCGCCGCGCGACGCCAGCACCAGCAGGTCGGCGGCGGCGTACGCGGCGTCGAGCCGGTCGCCGGTACGCGGGCCGGCCAGGTGGACCCGGTCGGACAGCCTGTACCCGTCGATCCGCCGGCGGAGCCGCCCGACGAACTCCGGTTCCCGGCCCAGCGGCCCCACGCACCGGCAACGCCAGGGCCGGTCGGCGACCTTCGCCAGCGCCTGCACCAGCACGTCGTACCCCTTGTGCGCGGTCACCGCGGCGACGCAGAGCAACTCGGTACCGGCGGCCGAGCCGGGCGCCAGCGGTGCCGGATCGACGCCCGGTGGAACGGCGTGTACCCGGCCGGCGGGCAGCCCATACCGCTCGATCAGGTGCCGCCGGGCCCACTCGCTGGTGCTGATCACCGTGGCCGCCGCCAGCACCCCGCCTTCCGCGCCGTCGTCCAGCGGCATGTGTACCAGCACCACCTGGCGCAGCCGCCCGGCGTGCGGTACCAGCACCTCTCCGGTACCGCCGAGGCAACCAGGCCGTCCAGCAGGACGACTGCGCCAGCGGGCAGCGCGGCGAGCCACCCGCGCCAGTCCGGCCGGCTCGGTACCGCTGGGCCGGGGCCACCCGCCCGGCACCGCATGCTCGCGTACCGACCACCCGGCCGCGGCCAGGTCCTGGCAGATCCGGCGGTCGTACGCGTTGCCGCCGCTCGGCGAAGCCGGGTCGTCGATGTCGTTCGGCAGCACGACGTGTACCGCCGTCATAGCGACCGCTCGTAGCTCGCCCAGGCCAGGTGCGACTCGTGCAGGGTGACCGTGATCCCGGACACACCGGGGGGCACCGTCGCCGAGGTTACCGGCGTATACCCGCTCGGCGAGCCGGTCCGGGACCACCCGGGCCAGCGCCTCGGTCGATGTGTTCATCCCGGCGAACGCCGGCTCGTCGTCGAGGTTGCGGTAGGTGAGCTCGGCCAGGACCGCGGCCAAGGCACCACCGGCCGCCCGGCCGATGTCCACCACGATGTTGTCGGCGTCCAGCTCGGCGCGCTGGAATGTGGCATCGACGACGTAGGTCGCGCCGTGTAGGCGCTGGGCCGGTCCGAAGACCTCGCCCCGGAAACTGTGGGCGATCATCATGTGATCGCGGACGGTCACGCTGAACACGGGCTATCCTTCGCGGCCTGGGCAGCTGATGAGGTGGCACAGTGCGGGCAGTGCACCGGTGGCCAGCCGGGGGAGCACCTCAGGTAGCTGGGCAAACCGCGACTCGCCCGTGATCAGCGCGTCGAACCGGGGATCGGCAAGCAGATCCATGGCGAGCGCGAGCCGGTCCGCGTGACTCCGGCGGGCCGACCGCGCTGGTGACACGGTAGCCACCTGGCTGCTGCGGATGGCAAGCCGGCCGGAGTGGAACGAGCCACCGAGCGACAGCTCGATGACGCTGGCCCCGTACCAGCTGAGTTCGATTACCGTGCCCTCGGTGGCGAGCAGGTCGAGCGACTGCTGTAGCCCGGCGGCGGCCGCGCTCGCGTGGATGACCAGGTCGCGCCCCGCGGTGGCCTGCGCCGGCAATGCGAACTGCACGCCGAGCGCGTCGGCGACCCCGGCCCGGCAGGGGTCGGTATCGACCAGCTGGACGTGGACGCCCGGGAACCGGGCCACCAGCGCCGTGACGCAGCACCCGACCATGCCCGCCCCGACCACCGTGATCCGGCCCCCGACCTGGGGTGCCGCATCCCATAGCGCGTTGACCGCGGTCTCCACCGTGCCGGCCAGCACGGCGCGCCGGGGCGGGACGGCATCGGGTACCGGGATCACCGCGCCGGCCGGTACCACGTACCCGGTCTGGTGCGGGTAGAGGCAGAAGACGGTACGGCCACGCAGCGCTGGCGGGCCTACCTCGACCACACCGACGTTGCGGTAGCCGTACTTCACCGGTCCGGGCAGGTCGCCGTCCTGGAACGGCGCCCGCATCGTCGCGTACTGGCTCGGCGGTACGCCGCCGGCGAACACCAGCGTCTCGGTACCTCGGCTGATGCCGGAGCGCACGGTGCGGACGAGGACCCTCGTCGGGGCCAGGGTCGGGTAACGTCAGCGACCGAATCTCGCTGCGGCCGGGCGGGTGTACCCAAAGTGCTCGGGCCTCACGCGTCACCCGCTTAAGGTCGCACACGTTCGTCGTGGAGGCAGGGTGGTCCGGGTTACCCCAGGTCCAGTGGTGGGGCTGGCGGTGCAGGTCGTGGTGCTGGCAGGGCTGGCCGCAACGGTCGGTCTCAGCGGCGCCGGGTGGCTGACCGGACTCGGCTACGGGATCGTCGTGTGCCGCACGCTCAGCCGTGGCCTGCACCGGTCGGGCCGGTACCAGCTGGGACCGGCGAACCGGGTGACGCTGGCCCGGGCGACCCTGGTCGGCGGCGTGGTGGCGCTCGCCGTGACCTCGGTCGAACGGCCGGTGCCGGTGGCGGTGCTGGTCTCGCTCGCAACCGCGGCGCTCCTGCTCGACGCGGTGGACGGGCCGGTCGCCCGGCGTACCGGGACCGTGACGGCGCTGGGTGCGCGCTTCGACATGGAGGTCGATGCGGCACTCCTCCTGGTGCTCAGCGGGTACGCCGCCCGCCCGTACCCCGCCTGGGTGCTCGCGATTGGGCTGATGCGGTATGCCTTTGTCGCCGCCGGCTGGGTACTGCCATGGCTGCGTGGCTCGCTGCCACCGCGGTACTGGCGGAAGGTTGTTGCGGCGACCCAGGGCGTGGTCCTGGTGACCGCCGCGGCCGGGGTGATTCCTCGACCGCTGATGATCGCTGTGCTCGCGGCATCGCTGGCGCTCCTGGCCGAGTCGTTCGGCCGTGACGTCCGGTGGCGGTGGCGGCACCGTCCAGCTCCCGCTACTGTCATTGCGACTGCGGGGAATGCCGACACGGCAGCCTGACGCCTCGCGCGCCGCGCCCTCGACCCGATCACCCGGTACCCCATTGTCCGATGTGGACTTCGACGGCCCGGCGCTGGCACCGGAAGACATCGAGCAGGGCCTGCTTGCGCACCCCACCCAGTAGAGTATCGGCGTGGCTCGGCTGACGACCCGGGCGGTCACGTCACGTGCGGACGTGATCGAGTACTTCGATGCTCTCGCATCGGGCTACACGGAGGCCCACGGGTCTGCCCATCGCCTGCTGACATGCCGGCTTGGGGTGATCCGGCAGCTGCTCGCGGGCGCGCCGCAAGGCATCCTCCTGGAGATCGGCTGCGGGACGGCGGTCCACGCGCTGGCGCTGGCGGGCGACTTCACCACGGTGATTGGTACCGATATCTCGCCCGCGATGATCGACGTTGCGCGTAGCCGGGCCCGGCTTGCCGGCCACGCCGCGCGGGTCTGCTTCCGGGTCGACCCCGCCGAGGAGCTGACCACCGTCGCGGATCACTCGATCGATGTCGTCCTGTGCGTCGGCGCGCTAGAGCACATGCCGAGCAAGGGGCGTGTCCTCGGCCAGGTGCGCAGGGTGCTTCAGCCCGGCGGCAGGCTCATCTGTCTGACCCCCAACGGCGGCTACTGCTGGTACAAGCATCTCGCGCCGCTGCTGCGCCGCGAGGTCCGCCACCTGTCCACCGATCAGTTCCTCACCGGCGCGCAGCTGGAGGCCCACTTGACTGGGGCTGGGCTGGAGACCGTCGAGCGTCGCTTGTGGACATTCGTGCCGCGAGGTGATCTGCCCGCCGGAGTCGGCCCCATCCTTGCGGCGCTGGACTGGTTCGGTCGGCGTGCGGGCGTGGACTCCCTTCGCGGGGGGATCGCAGTCGCGGCCCAGCCGACCGCCAGGGATCGCGCGGGAAGACCCGATAGGCGGTCAGACCTTTGACGCGACGGCCCGGAAGCGGCGTAGCAGCTCGATCGCCCGGCGCGGGTGGCCGTGCTGCGCGCACACGTGGTACAGGTGATAGCCGTCCGGAACGTCGGCGAGCTCGTCACGCTGGGTCAGGGCAGCGTGAGAACCGGGGAACGCTCGTCGTGGCCGGCTGTACCGGTGATCGCCGCGGGCATCGACCGCAG
>JAEHDK010000744.1 GCA_016880465.1 Micromonosporaceae bacterium | reverse complement strand
GAGGGCCGCGCGCGCGGTGCCACCGGCGCCCAGCACGGTGACCGAGCCGGCCCGCGCGACACCCGCCCAGCCCAGCGCGTCAACCAGCCCACCGGCATCGGTGTTGTCGGCGAACCAGCCGTGCTCCCGGCGTACCACCGTGTTGGCGGCACCGAGCGCGGCCGCAAGCGGCGAGACCTGCTGCGCCACGGCCAGCGCCGCCTCCTTCAGCGGCATGGTGAGCGACAGTCCGGCCCACTCCGGTCCGAGGCCGGCCACCAGATCGGGCAGCTCGGCCTCGGCACACTCGACCGCGCAGTACGCCCAGCCGGTGAGCCCGACGGCCGCGTATCCGGCGGTGTGCAGCACCGGCGAGAGCGAGTGCGCGATCGGCTTGCCGGCCACCCCGGCCCGGTGCTCGATCAGCAGTTGAGCACCCCGTTCTGGCAGGCCTTCTGGCGGTTGCGGTCGTGCTCGGCCAGCGTGGTCGCGAATGCCGAGTGGCCCTGCTGGTCGATGGCCACGAAGTAGACCCAGTCGCCGGTCGGGGGCGCCATCGCGCCCTCCAGCGCGACCCGGCCCGGGTTGTTGATCGGCGTGGGCGGCAGCCCGCGCACGTCGTGGGTGTTGTACGGGTTGTTCGGGTTGTGCAGGTCGGACTCGGTCATCTGGCCGGACGTCTTGCCGGGTTTGCCGGTCAGCTCCAGCCAGTAGTTCACCGTCACGTCGAACTGCAGCGGCATGTCCTTCTTGTACACCCGGTTGTACGCCACCCGGGCGATCTTGCCGATGTCCTCCGGCACACCGGCCTCGGCCTGGGCCAGCGAGGCGGTGATCAGGGCCTCGTACGGGGAGATTCCGCCGCGCTCGGCCTGTACCCGCTCGACGAACTTGATCTCGGTGGCCACCTGGAGGAACTGGTTCACCATGCTGCGCAGGATCTGCTCGGCGGTGGTGCCCGGGTTGAACTCGTACGTGGCCGGGAACAGGAAGCCCTCGATGGACGGCGGATTGGTTATCGGCTTGCCGTCGGTGCGCTTGAACCAGAAGCTCGGTACGCCGAGCTTGACGGGGTCCTTCGCGAGTGCGGCGAAGTCCTCCGCCTTGATGCTGGTTTCCTTGGCCAGCAACTGGTACGCGGCCAGGGCGGTGCGCCCCTCCGGAAGTGTGATCTTCGTGACCAGCTTGTTCTTCGTGTCGAGCAGCACCGCGAGCGCGTCCGCGGCCCGCATCTGCTTGCGCAGCTTGTAGACGCCCGGCTCGATGTTGCGGCTGCGCGGGTTCAGGTTCGCCGCGTTGACGAACGCCTTCGCACTCTTCACGACGCCGGCCCGGTACAGCGTGTTGGCAATATCAGTGGCCGTCTCGTCCGGGTTTACCCGAATCGTCACGTCACCGGTGCCGCTGGAGTTGTAGTCCGGGGTGGTGAAAAAGCCTTCAATCCGGTCCAACCCGTACCACCCCACGAAACCGAGCATACCGAGCAGCGCCAGGACGAGGAACAGCGCGAGGAACGTACGCCCGCGACGCCGCTTCTTGCGCTTCTTCTTCTTCGTGTTCTTCGCGGTGGCTCGACCGCGTCGATGCCGGCCGCGTTCGGGATCCTCCTCGAACGCGAGATCGAGATCGTCCATCATCACGTCGGCCTCCGCTGCGCATCCAGCCAGCTCTGCAGGATCTCTACGGCGGCGGCCTGGTCCACCACCGCACGTTGACGCCTCCCCCGGACGCCTCGCTCGGACAGCCTACGCGTAGCCGCCGCGGTGGACATCCGCTCGTCCGTCAACCGGACCGGCACCGGCGCGATCGCCGTGGCGAGAAGCCGAGCATATGTCCGGGCCCCGGCCGCGGCTGGTCCTTCGCGCCCGGCCAGAGTCACCGGCAGGCCGACCACGACCTCGACGACCTGATAGTCAATGACAAGCTGGGCGATCCGGGCGATGTCGGCATGTTCGGGGCCGGTGTCGTGCGGCACCGTGGCCAGTGGCGTGGCGAGGATGCCGTCCGCGTCGCTGATGGCCACGCCGACCCGTACCGACCCGACATCCACGCCGAGGCGGCGACCCGGTGGCTGCGGCCGCCTAGCCAGCGACGGCCCGCTCGACCGCGGCGAGCAGTCCGGGCGCCTGGTCGGCCGGTGCGCCGCCACCCTGGGCGAGGTCGGGTCTGCCGCCACCG
>JAEHDK010000743.1 GCA_016880465.1 Micromonosporaceae bacterium | reverse complement strand
TTTGGCTGTTTCCAGCGCGGTGTGCAGGTCGGGGGCTTGGGCGGCCAGGACATTGATGCCTTCGTGGAGGTAGCTGTAGGCGGTGGACTTGCCGATGCCGTTGTCGCGGCGTAGTTGGCTCAGGCGGGTGTTGTCGAGAAACCAGCGCAGGACGAGGACGGCCTGCTTGCCCACGCTCAACGCGCGTCGCCCGGTCCTGGTGCCCACGGCGCGCTGGTGCTGGTGCAGCAGGCTGGCGAGGTAGGCGACGGTGTCGCGGGGAATGTCGAGGATGGCAGAATACGTGGTCACACGAGGCTCCCGGCGGTAATTGACGATCTTCAGCGAGATAGTCGTACCAGGGAGCTTCGTGCTGTTCTGGGAGGCTCGCCCCGGCGTGTCCGAGCAGCCGCTACCTACTGCTACACGCTGTTACGCGGAATGGCTCACTCTTCTGGATGGACGCCAAGTCTGGTGACGAGTAATACGGGAATCTTGCGACGCTTTCTCCGCAGCCGGCGGGCAACGCCGCCGCGTGCCTCGGCTGTCAACGCGACGGACTTCACCTCGATGATCAACGCAACGTCGTCAAGACCTTGACCGGCCTGGGCAGACGCTCGACTGCGTCACGGCTGAGCGGGCGGCCGCGGCGGGACGGGAACAGCGGATCTCCGGAACGGTCACATGTGCGCGACCGCTGCCTGCGCGGCTCGGAGAATCTCGACTGATGCTGCTCGTTCCCGATCGTCCTGCCCGAGCTCAGATATGTGGACCACACCGAAGGCGTCGCCGGCTGGGCTTCGCTCCAGGTCCAGCTCCGCTAGCAGACGCAAGTCGACCAAGCTTTCACGTGCAGGCAGCCTGCGCAAGATCTCTTCGGCGACCCGGCGCCGTGGTCTATAGATCACGTGTTTGTCATTGTGCGGAAGGCGCACTCGCAGTAGGTCCAATTCGTTGAACTCGCAGTTGACGAGTTCAGTCGCCGTCATGTCCACGTCCGTCATCGCATTCTCGAGATCGTGCTTGCCTCGCGGCAATGGCCAGCGGCTGAAGATCACACCATCCAGACGCCCCGAGAACTTCGACGCAACGTGACGAGCTCCCCCGAACTCAACGTCGTCGAGAGCCGCTCTGGCGAAATCGCACGAGTCGAAGAGTTCGTTGTGGTGTTCGGAGTCCCGCAGGTTCGCCGCCGTGAAGTCAGCGCGAATCCACTGGTTCGCCTCTCGCCGCCACTTGCGAGGCCCTCCCGACATCGCGGCCTCAGACAAGTCCGCGTAAGCAAGGAGCATCGACAATTGTCGATTGCCACAGACGCCATCCGCTACACTCCGAACCGACGAAACGGCAGCTCTGAATTTCTGCCCTATCGAAGCGCAGCTCGGCAAGCCGTCCTGCGCTGAAGTCGATTTCACTCCAACGTGTGTCCTTCACCTCGACTAGTCCGCCCAGCTCAGCCGCGCCCTCCCCGCGCCATCCAGGCGACGCCGAACAAACGGCTGTGGCTCCGGCAGCCCCCGCAGATCCCACAGGCCATCACGCCTGGAGACACCGACGCCGTCTAACGACCCTCCTCGCCTCAAACGACGCCAAACCTCGCTGGCAAGCTCCCGTCCAGCGTCGGTGAACCAACGGCCCCGAATCTCCGCTAACTCTCGTAGGTCAATACCCAGGTAATCTCGCATTCCGACCAAACCGTGGAGCATATCGCTTAATGTGCGCTGGCCATTGCCGACGAGTTGTGATGTCGTACCACCTGCCGGTTCTGCTGTCGACAAAGTCGGGGCAGCTCCTCCCACGACCACAGATCTTGACGTGCCTGGTGTCCATTCACGGGTGGGGGTTGACCAGCGGTTGGTTTGAAGATTGAGATCGGTTGGTTCGGCGTGTCGGGGTTGACGTCGGTCGGCTGGGCCGGATCATGATCGTATGTCCACTGTGGAGCCGCCGGCGCACGAGGAGCTGGCCTGGCTCGTCGTTGCGTTGACGGAGCGGCTTGTTCAGGCCGATGCGCGGATCGCGGCGTTGGAGTCTGAGGTGGCCGCGCTGCGGGCTCGGTTGGACAAGGACTCGACGAACTCGTCGGTACCACCGTCGAAGGATTCGGTTGGGGCGAAGGCGAAGCGGAAGGCTGCCACGTCGCAGCGGGTGCGGTCCAAGGATCGTAGGCGGGGTGGTCAGGTCGGGCGTACCGGCTCGGGGCTGGTGCCGAGCCCGGATCCGGACCGCACCGTGCCGGTCGACGCGGCGAGGGAGTGTTCGGGCTGCGGTGCCGACCTCGCTGATGGCCTGGATGCCGGGGTGGCGTGGGCGCAGGTGTGGGACACCCTGCCGATCGTGTTGGAGAAGGTTCACTACCTGCTGCCGAGACGGCGGTGTGGCTGCTGCGGGAGGCTGACCACGGCGGCGGCGCCGTTCGGGCAGGCGGGCACGGTGTGCTACGGGCCCAACGTCAACGCCGCGGCTATCCTGCTGGCCTCGCAGGGCAACGTGCCGGTCGAGGCGACCGCCGGGTTGATGGCCGCGCTGCTGGGCACTCCGGTCTCGACCGGGTTCGTGGCCCGTGCGCATGAGCGCTTCGCCGACCTGCTGGCTGCGGCCGGGTTCGACGAGGCGATGATCGCCGCGTTGCGGGCCGAGGACGTGCTGTGCGCGGACGAGACCCCGGTCAACATCGTGGCCAACGTCGACGACAACGGACAGCCGGCCGACGGCTCGCCGCACGTGGTCACCGTACGCACCCCGGATGCGCGGCTGGTCTGGTACAAGGAGATCGCCGCCCGCACGTCGGCCCGCATCGCCGCGCTGGGTGTGTTCGACACCTGGCACGGCGTGCTCGTGCGTGACGACTACGCCGGCTGGCACCAGTTCGACGCGCAGTTGTGCGGGGTCCAGCAGTGTGGGGCTCATCTGATCCGCCACTGCCAGGGTGTGCTCGACCTCGACCCGCAGGTGCAGCAGTGGGCCGGCCAGGTCCAGCAGGCGTTGCGTGACGCGGCACGTCTGGTCGAAGCCGCCAACACCACCGGCACGGCCATCGACGCCAAAGCGTTGGCCGACGCCCGATGGCGCTACGACCACGGCGTGCTCGTCGGGATCTCGCTCAACCTGTCCCGGCCCTGGCACACGGGCAACCATCCCGGCCTCGTCCTCGCCAGACGGCTACAAGCCAAGGCCGACCAGGTCTGGCTATTCACAACCGACCTGCGCGTCCCTTGGACCAACAACGCGAGCGAGCAAGCCCTCAAGAGCCCGAAACTGCGCCAGAAGGTCTCGGGTTACTGGCACACCACCATCACCCTGGGCCGGTTCTGCCGCGTCCGCTCCTACCTCGTAACCGCCCGCAACCACGGCGTCAATGCCATCGATGCCATCCACGCCGCGCTCACCGGCAGGCCGTGGCTGCCCACCCTCACCGCGATCTGAGCGCCATCACCCCGTGAATGGACACGGTGGGGGAGCAGGGCAAAGTGGCCAGCTGTTCGTGGAGGCGGTCGAAGTGGGCGCGTTGCTGCGGTGAGTGCGGGTCGGCCTGCTCGGTGATGTCTTTGGTGACGTACTTGGTCACGTAGCGGATGGACCGTTCGGCGTCGTTGCTGCCGGCGGTGATCCCGCGGGTGTCGATGCGGCCGAGTCGGGCCACGTATGCCGGCTGCGCGTCCTGGTTGGACAGTCGGTCAAGTGCCTGCGCCCACGTGGTCAAAGGTTGACGGGTGCGCGGGTCTACATATGTCTGGTGGTCGACATCCCACACCGGGGGCTTAGCGACCGAGTAGACCTGTTCGTCGAAGTGTGGCCACCACACCTGGTGGTAAGTGCCGGCAGCGACCTGCTTGACCAGGGTACGTGGGAGGGTGCCGCGCATGGCGTAGTGCGCGTGCGGGGCGAGGCGCTTCTGCATCTCGACCGAGCCGGCGTACTGCACGTTCCAGCCGGCAGCGCGGCGAAGGTTCTGCCAGAAGCGGTCCAGGACGGCGGCGAAGA
>JAEHDK010000742.1 GCA_016880465.1 Micromonosporaceae bacterium | reverse complement strand
TCGTACTCCTGACCGACGATCTAGTCAGTATCGGCGTACATGAATAGCCACGCAAGGGGCGCCATGATCCGACAACCGCGCGGGATGTGACGCCGTCAAGATCAGCGGAGGGCGGAACGTGCTCATCGACGGTGAGTGGTCGCAGCCGGCTCGTACCGTCGGCAAACTCCCCAGCGGGTACAACGAAGGGGCCGGCCCGACCATCGACCGACCCCGCATTTCGCACAATTCTCCGGATTGTGGACCGGAGGTTACGGGAGACGAACACCCTGGTCCTGGCAACCGGCCCCGACTGCGGCTTCCGATAGCCCGGGAACGGCCGGTCAGCCGGGCGCGGCCGGCCGCTCGCCGGGCTGCACTCCGAGCAGTCCCGGCGAAACCAGCCAACGAGGCGGGGACGCTTGCGTCTCGGACACCGACTCTCGCGCAGTGGTTCGCGACGTACCTCGCCGATGTCGCGGCCCAGCGCGTCCGGCCGGTGTGTCCGGGTCGGCCGGTCACAGTCGTGCGTTGCTCAGGTCAGCTCGATGGAGACGGTCGGCGGGACGGTCAGCCTGTTGTCCGCTGAGGTGCCCTGCTCACCTTCACTGATTCCCTGTAGTGTCTCCGCGGAGGTGTTTGTCGGCTGGTGCCGGCCGCGGCCTTCAAAGCCGTGGGACGTGTGACGAACGCGTCGGCGGGTTCGATTCCCGTCCGCCTCCGCCAGTCGTCGTCGAGGACGCGTGTCTCCTCGACCGGGCAGCGAGCGGCGGTTCCGGCATGCATGTGATCGCGACAGCTGGTCACGTCGACCACGGGAAGTCGGCGCTGCTGCGAGCGTTGACCGGCATGGAGCCCGACCGCTGGGAGGAGGAGCGGCGGCGCGGGCTGACGATCGATCTCGGTTTCGTGTGGACAGACGCCGAGCGTGATCCCATCGCCTTCGTCGACGTGCCCGGCCACGAACGCTTTGTCGGCAACATGCTCGCCGGCGTCGGCCCGGTGCCCGCGGTGCTGTTCGTCGTCGCCGCGGATGAGGGCTGGATGCCGCAGTCGGCCGAGCACCTGATGGCCCTGAACGCCCTGGGCGTGTCCCACGGTGTGCTCGCCGTGACCAAGACGGATCTGATGGAGCCGGACCTTGCCGCCGAAGAGGCGATGGAGCAGATCCGAGGCACCAGCCTCGGTGCGATCCCCTGGGTCGGGGTGAGCGCACGTGCGGGTCATGGCCTGCCGGACCTTCGTCGGGCGCTCGACGCGCTCGCCGCACGGTTGCCGCCCAGCCACGCGTCCGCCCCGGTCCGGCTATGGGTCGACCGCAGTTTCACCATCCGGGGCGCCGGCCTTGTCGTCACCGGAACACTCGCCGCGGGAACCATCCGGGTGGGCGACGCGCTTGAGCTCGCGCGCACGGAGGGCCGTTTCGTCGTGCGCGAGATACAGACGTTGAACCGCCGCGCCGATGAGGTCGTCGGTGTGGCCAGGGTGGCGTTGAACCTGCGCGGTCCGGGGCGGGTGGAGATTCAACGCGGCGACGCCCTCATGACGCCTGGCACCTACCGGTGCACCGCGGTGGTTGACGTTCGCACGACGCTCTGCGCGCCGGCCGACCTGCCGCGCGAGATGCTGGTCCACGTCGGTGCCGCGACGGTGAGCTGCGGCGTCCGGCCGATCGGCGGCGACACCGCTCGGCTCACCCTCGCCGAGGCCCTGCCGCTGCGCGTCGGCGACCGCGTCGTGCTGCGTCACGACCGAGGCATCACCGGTGGCGCGGTCCTGCTCGATGTCGATCCGGCTGCCCTAAACCGGCGGGGGGCCACCCGACGCCGCGCGGGCGAGCTGGAGGCGTACCCGGACCGCCCGGACGGCATGAGCGAGCTGCGCCGGCGCGGCATCGTGCGGGAGGGCAGGTTGCGGGCCGTCGGCGTCGAGCCGCCGGTACCGCCGCTCGCGGCCGATTGGCTCGTCGCCCCCGAACTCCAGCACGAGCTGCGCGAGCGGCTCGCGTCGATGGTGGCCCGCCGGGCGGGCGACCCGTCCGCCTCGCCGCTGCGGGTCGAGGACGCCCGCAAGGCCCTCGAGCTGCCCGACGTCCGCCTGGTTCCGCCGCTGCTGACGCCGCCATTGGTGATCCGCAACGGAACCATCGTCCCGGCCGAGGCGCCGGACACCCTGGCGCCGGTCGTACGGGACGCGGTGTCCGCCCTGGAGCGTCGACTGGCCGGGCGTGGCTTCATCGTTCCGACCGACGACGAGCTCGCCGAACTCGGCCTGCACTCGGCGGAGATCGCCGCCGCCGTCCGCGCGGGCAGATTGATCCGGCTGGCACCCGGCGTGGTACTGCTGCCCGAGACGGTCGGCCGCGCAGTGAACGTGCTCGCCGAGCTGTCCCAGCCGTTCACCGCGGGCGAGGCACGCGAAGCGCTCGGCACGACGCGCAAGGTCGTCGTCCCGCTGCTCGAGTACCTGGCCCTTCAGGGAAGAACACGCCGCGGTGCCGAAGGGCAGCACGCCGTCACTGGGCGCTGAAGATCACCGCCGCCCGCAGCGCCAGCACACCGACGAGGACGAGCACGGAGACCCAGGCGATCGCGCGTGTCGATGCGACCGCCACGGCACCCTCGCCCGTCACGGTGAGCCGTGACGTGACCAGGCCGCCGAGTCCGGGCAGGAGCCCGACGAGCGCGACCAGCCAGAGCAGGATCCAGGGGAAGGCGAAGGCCTGACCCAGCGTGCCGGCGGGAATCAGCAACAGCACGAACACCACGATCAGTGCCAACTCGAGAAGCGGGAACAGGCGCTCGAAGCGGACGAACACGCTCGCGCTGGCCCGAGCGTCCGCGCGATGGTGGACCAGCCACCCGAGCAGCGCGGCCGAGCCGGTGAGCCCGGACGCCAGGAACAGCCCGCCGAGTGCCCAGGTGTCGCTCCAGACCGGCTGGTTCGAGACGGCGAGCAGCACCCCGGTGTAGCCGGCGATGAACAGGCCCAGCAACGCGCCGACCAGGTTCCAGATCTTTCCCCGGACCCCGTCCAGCAGGCCCGCGGCCGAGTCGAGGAGCCTGACGCGGATAACTCGGTCCCGCACCAGGGCCGCGCCGAACGACACCGTGATGAACAGGCCGAACAGTACGAGGGCCCACGCGCCCACCGACATCGGCGACCAGTACTTGAAGATGGGGCCCTCGTCGCCGGGTGTGGTGTTGACCAGCATGTGCCAGAAGCGGAGCGGCTGTCCGAGGTCGAGGGTGAGCAGGACCGGGCAGATCAGGAACGCGGGGAAGGCGACGTAGATGCCGAGTCGTGCCGCCGGTTCGTCCACGCGGTTGCCGAACAGGCGCAGCAGCCCGGAGAGGAAGTACGAGCCGCCCGAAAGGCCGGCGAAGAAGAAGTAGAACAGGATGTACCAGGTCCAGTCAGGGCCGCGGACGAAGTGTTCCGCCTCGGCCAGCCCTATCATGATGCGTCTCCCCCCACCTTGGCCGGCACGGCGGCCGGCGTCGCGATGTCGTCCGGCGGCGGTGCCCCGGGCTCAACGGACGGTTCTCGGCGCCGGCGTAACGCGATCAGGCCACCGATCACCCCGAGCGCGGCCGTGACCAGCGTGGTCAGGTAGCCGCCCACGTTGTTGCGCTTCGGCAGCACCGCGTTCGCCGCGTCGGGCAGCCCGTACACCTCCGGCTTGTCCATGAGCAGGAAGAACGCGTTGAGCCCGCCGTAGACGGACTCGTCGGCACCGTACAGGCGTGCCTCGGTCACGCCCTGGTCATGCAGCTTGTTGACGCGTTCCTCGGCCCGCTGGCGCAGTTCGATGACCGGGCCGAACTGGATGGACTGGGTCGGGCACGCCTTGGCACAGGCCGGTTCGAGTCCACCTTGGAGCCTGTCGTAGCACAGGGTGCACTTCTGGGCCACGCCCTTGTTCTTGTCCATCTCGATGACGCCGTACGGGCACGCCGCGATGCAGTCCCGGCAGCCGTTGCAGACGGAGGGCTGGATGTAGACGGTGTCGAACTCGGTCCGGATGATCGCTCCGGTCGGGCAGACCTCCAGGCAGCTCGCGTGGGTGCAGTGCTTGCAGACGTCGGACATCATCAGCCAGGCCTTGCCCTGGCCGGCGGTCGACGCCTCGTCCGGCACCCGGTCGATGAACTGCACGTGGCGCCAGTTCTCCGCGTCGAGAACCCCGGTGTTGTCGTACCCGTCGCCGAAGGCGGGCTCGTGCCCGGGGAGCTGGTTCCATTCCTTGCAGGCGACCTCGCACGCCTTGCAGCCGATGCAGACGCTCGTGTCGGTGAAGAAGCCATAGGCCTGGCCGGGCGTGATATCCGCCATCAGAACCCCATCAGGTTGGGTGTGATCTTGGAAAGGCCTTGGTCGGCGGCGTAGAGGTCGAGCGGCAGAGCCACCAGCTCGTCCACCTCCGGCACGGCCCGGGTGTCGCGTCCTAGGTCGACGTCGATGAGATACCGCTCGCAGCTGGCGCAGGCGTCGATCCGAAGATGAGGGAACGTCGGCGCGCCGTGGCCCGTGCCGGTGGCCGCCTCAGGATCGTGTGCGTCGCGCCCGACAACCGGCCCGTCGCGCTGCTCCGCATAGATCGTGCGCCGGGCACCCGTCGTCTCCGCGCAGGACGGGCAGGTGCTGGCTGAGTAGCTCCAACTCTGCCCGCACCGGGCACAGGCCAGGTGGCGGCGCCCGCTCACCAGCCGGTCTTCGGCCTGGCCGCGGAAGCTGACCTGCGGCAGCCCGCCGCACCGCGGGCAGTGCCGGTCGTCCCGCGGCGACGGGTCGTCAGCGCATGCCACCGCGGCGTCGGACCCCAGCGCTATGAGCGGCGCCCACAGTGACGCTCGAGCCAGGAAGCGCTCGACCGGAGCCAGTTCTCCCCCGGCGAGCCACGCGGCGAACGGCTCCTCGAGCTGGCCCGCCTCGAAGAGATCGCGAGCGGACTTGGCCAGAGCCTCCGGCCCAGCCGCCTCGGTCGCCTTCACGACCCGGGGCAGCACCTGCTCGGCCGCCCACCGGGCGAGCAGCCGCGGCTCCGGCGGATGCTCAACGGCCATCTCCGACACGTCCTGCCAGACATCGAGCAAGACGAGGTACAGGCCCAGCACCTCGGCCGCGAACGGGTGGCGCTCGCGTAGCGTTCCCGCCCGCATCCGGTTGGCCGCCCAGGGACCCAGACCCTTGTCGATGTCTGGCGTGGCCATCGCCGTCACATCTTCTCGAGGTTGACGAGGAAGGCCTTGAACTCAGGGGTACGGGAACTCGCGTCACCGACGTACGGCGTGAGCGCGTTGGCGAGCCAGTGCTGACCCGTGTTGATGCCGACGAAGCCCCAGTGGATCGGGATGCCGATCTGGTAGATCTTCTTTCCGTCCACCTGGAGCGAGCCCAGACGCCCCGTCACCACCGCGCGGACCTCCAGCTTGCCGCGCTTGGACGACACCCGCACCTGGTCACCGGTCTCGATACCCTTCTCGCGGGCGAGTTCCGCGGGTATCTCGACGAACGCGTCGGGCTGGAGCTGAACCAGATGCTCCACGTGCTGGGTGACGTAATGCTCGTGTTCGGTGAGCCGGTACGAGGTGGCCACGTACGGGAAGTCGGCCGAGGTACCGAACCGGTTGGGCCGCCCGGCCGCCGCGTCGTACAGGTACGCCACCGGCGTCGTCGACACCGCGGGATGCAGCGGGTTGTCGATGGGCGACTCGATCGGCTCATAGTGCTCAGGGAACGGCCCGTCCGCCACCCCGTTGCTGAAAAGCCGGCCCGTTCCTTCCCCCGTCATGATGAACGGCAGCGGGGATTCGGGCTTGCTCGGGTCGGCGGTAGGCGGATAGTCCGGCACGTCGCCGACCCATTGCCCGGCCGTCGCGTCCCACCGGATGCCTGGCCGGTCCGGATCCCACGGTCGGCCTTGGGTGTCGGCCGAGGCGCGGTTGTAGAGCACGCGCCGGTTGACCGGCCAGCTCCACGCCCAGTTCGGGTAGAAGTCCATGCCCGTCGGATCGTTCTTCTTCGAATCCTGGACGCCGTTCCGACGCCTGGTCAGATTGCCGCTCTCCGGATAGTGACCGGTGTAGATCCAGTCGCCCGCGGTCGTGGTGCCATCGTCCTTGAGCGCGCCGAAGGTCGCCAGCCGCTTGCCCGTGGTGAGGTCACGGCCGTTGATCTCCTGGGCGATTTCGTCCAGCTCAGGCTTTCGTGGATCGCGGTACGGCAGGGTGAGCGCGAGGACCGGCTCGGAGAACGTGCCACCCTGCTGGCGGTAGAGGTCGCGCACCCGCTGGAGGAGCTCCGCTATGATCCAATGGTCGTGCCGGGCCTCGCCCTCCGGCGGCAGGATCTGCTCCTTCCACTGCGCCCACCGGCCGCTGTTGGTGAACGACCCGTCCTTTTCGATCCAGTGCGTGGCCGGCAGCAGGAAGACCTCGGTCTGCACTGTGCTGGCATCGATGCCGGGCGCGGTCCAGAACTCCGAACTGGTCGTGGGGAATGCGTCCATGACGCACAGCCACTTGAGCTTCGACAGCGCCTGCAAGACCTGGTTGGAGTCGGGGCCGATGCTGGTCGCCGTCATCCCCGACAGCATCACCCCCTCCATCTTGCCCTGCAGCGCCTGGTCGAAGATCGTGAGCCAGGACGCGTTCCCCGACGGCTTCGGCAGGTAGTCGAAGGCGAACTCGTTGTCCTTGGTCGCCGCGTCGCCGTACCACGTCTTCAACAGGCTCACCATGAACTTCCGGTAGTTGGCACCGAAGAAGTTCAGGGAGTTCGGAAGCAGCTTCTTGCTCGCGCTCTGCGCGACATAGTCATCGATGGTGCGCTGGCCCGGTGCCGGGACGCGCAGGTACCCGGGGAGGATGTCCCAGGAGATCGCGTGGTCGGTGTTGCCCTGGATGTTGGCGTGGCCGCGCTCGGCGTTCATGCCGCCGCCGGGACGCCCCATGTTGCCCAGGAGCAGCTGGAGCAGCGCGCCGGAGCGGATGAGCTGTACGCCGGTGGTGTGGTGGGTGAGACCGACCGCGTACACGATGGTCATCACTTTGTCCGGCTTGCCCATCTCGCCCACGAGCTTGGCTACCTCGAGGAACTGGTCCTTCGGGATGCCCGTGATGCGCTCGACCATCTCCGGCGTGTAGCGCTTGTAGTGCTCGCGCATCAGGTTGAGCACCGAGCGCGGGTGGGCGATGTCCACTGTGGCGTAGCCGTCGGCGCCGAGCTCGTACGTCCACTTCGTGGCGTCGTAGACGCGCTTTTGTTTGTCGTACGCGTTGAACAGTCCGTCGTCGAACGCGTACCCGTCCTTTACCACGAGGCCCGCGTTGGTCGCGTACTCCACGTACTCCTTGTGGTAGAGCTCGTTCTGCAGCACATAGTTGATCAGGCCGCCGAAATAGGCGACGTCCGTGCCGGTGCGGATGCGCAGATGCCGGTCCGCAACCGCGGAGGTGCGGGTGAAGCGCGGGTCGACGTGGATCATCTTCGCGCCACGGTCGAGCTTCGCCCGCATCATCCATTGGAAGCCGACCGGGTGGGCCTCCGCGGGGTTGGCGCCATTGATCATGATCAGGTCCGCGTGCCTGATGTCACGCCAATGGTTGGTCATGGCTCCGCGGCCAAACGTGGCGGCCAAACTGACCACCGTGGGGCCGTGTCAAACGCGGGCTTGTTGCTCCAGATGGACGACGCCCAGGCCACGCATCACCTTGGCGGCGAAGTAGCCCTCCTCGGAGCTGAACGCGGCACCGCCGGCGAAGGCGACACCCTCGCAGCGGTTCACGACGTTACCGCCGGCGTCCGTGGTGACGAACGTGCGGTCGCGTGAGGCCTTGATGTTCTGCGCGAGTTTGTCCAGGGCGAAGTCCCACGACACGCGCTTCCACTCCGCCGCTCCGGGCTCCCGGTAGAGCGGACTCTCGACGCGCCGGCGGGAGACGGCGAGCTGCAACGCGCTCGCGCCCTTCGGGCAGAGACGCCCCTCGTTGACCGGGCTGTCCGGATCGCCCTCGATCTGGAGCAGCTCCACCTTGCCGCTCGACGACTTCTTGGTGTACGCGAGCAGCGCGCAACCCACGGCGCAGTACGGGCAGACCGAGTGCGAGACCGTCGCACCCTCGATGCGGAGGCTCATCTTGATTCGACTGGCCGGGGCGAGGTCGAAGCCGAGAGCCGAGGCGCCCAGCACCCCTGTCGTACTCAGCTGAAGGAACTGACGCCGGGTGACCTCCACGTCGGTCTCCCTTCTCCGGGGGCCGCTGGGACTGGACCTAGTTCGCATGGCGAACAGAGTGCGCGTACGAGAAAAATGTTAGACCTTCGCTGGAAGGCGTCAAGAGCCTCATTTTGCGTCGGTGGCGGACGCCGCGGAGCTGGAGCGGGCGTCGCCGCAGGCTCAGCCGACGGCGAGCTGGAGATCGCGACGATCGCCCAGGTCGTCGGGGTTGCGCAGGAGGTCGAGCAGCCGCGAGCTGGCCGGAACTATCAGGCCGTGCACCCCCTGCCCGGTGGCGGCGGCGTGCGTCGCGTGCCAGTTCGCGCGGCCGTCCGGCAGCGGGGCCAGTGTCCAGCGTCGGGCGACCTCCAAGTGTGCATCCTCAAGCGCGTCCGGATCTCCCGGGATCCGGCGCAGGACCCCAATGCCCGGTACGACCTCGGGTAACGCACCGGCGTCGGCGACGACTCGAACCCGACTCCGGCTCAGCCGGTCGATCGTGGCCAGGAGGCGGGGGAGTGTCGGGGAGGCCATGTCATCGTCCGGCAGGCTCACGAAGAGCTGCGAGCGGAACGTGACCACCGCGAGCGCGGCCGCCACCGCGAGCGGATCAAGATCTGGTTTGGCGTCGACGTCGAGCCATAACGCGTCGGCGCCGGCCGCATCGAAGGCCGCCGCATCGCGTAGCCATTCGCCGAGATCGCCCGCTTCCCGGGCAAGCAGGACACCGACTTTGACCCTGTGCGAAGCCTCCGGGTGTGTCACGCCCTGAGCCTACGTCTTGACGCAACACCTGGGTGAGCACGGGACCCCGCTAGGGCAACGGACAACTTCGCGGTAGCCACCGGCCTCGGCCCGCAGTTGAATAGCGTCATGCATGCACGGTTCCGCCGGACCGACGCCGCGGTACGGCTCAGCGGCAGATGAGCCGCGGTACGGCTCGGCCGGAGTCGACCAGCTCGCGCCCAGGTCCTAGCACACGTGTCCGAGTCAGCGTGGTCGAGGACAAGCGGGCGCAGGCCCGCGGGGACGTGCTCGCCACCGAGGAGCCGATGGAGATCCGCGTCATCGGTGCCGGCGGCAACTCGCAGACCATCGCCATCACGATGCGTACGCCCGGACGGGACTTCGAGCTCGTCGCGGGCTTCCTCTTCGCCGAGGGCGTCGTTGCCGGACGCGGCGATATCGCACGCGTGGATTACTGTGCCGATCCGGACCTGACCGAGGATGAGCGGTACAACGTTGTCACCGTCACGCTCGCCGGGCCGATCCCGCGACTGCCTGGGCTCGATCGGCGATTCCTGACCACGAGCGCCTGCGGCGTCTGTGGCAAGGAAAGCCTTGACGCTCTGCGCATTCGCGGCTGCGCCCCGGTTCCGGCCGGGCCGATCGTCGAGCCGGACGTCGTATGTTCGCTACCGGACGCGCTGCGCGCCGGCCAGAAGGTCTTCACCAAGACCGGAGGGTTGCACGCTGCCGGCCTGTTCGCACCGACCGGCGAGCTGATCGCCGTGAGGGAGGACGTCGGCCGGCACAATGCCGTCGACAAGATCGTGGGTTGGGCGCTCTTCAACGACGAGATCCCGGCGCACGATCGCATCCTCATGGTGAGCGGCCGCACCAGCTACGAAATCATGCAGAAGGCGCTCGTCGCGGGGATCCCTTTCATCGCAGCGGTCTCCGCGCCATCGAGCCTCGCGGTTGCGCTCAGCCGCGACTTCGACATGACGCTCGTCGGTTTCCTCCGCGGTCGCAGGTTCAACGTGTACGCGGGCCAGGAGCGCATTGCCCTGGTGGACACTGGTGATCCGGGACAGTGAGCGCGGCAGAGCCGCTGTCTGCGGGCGGCTCGTCGAACACACCGCCGTCGCGGTATCGCTGCGGACTAAGGCCGAGGCCAACCGGGCCGGTGTCATCGTCGTGCGGCTCCCCCTCGACGAACCCGATCCCGGCGCCCGGCTCCGAACTATCACGGCAGAAACGGCCATCGCCAAACGAGGTCAGCTCGCTGCCAGCGAACAGCGCCTCATGGTCTTCCTGGCCAGATCGGGCTGATGCGCTACTTCACCCGCCGCCAGCACCTCACCACTCTCATCGAAAGCAACGTCACCGGCCCTCCGAAACCCATTCGCGTACTGGGCGTCCCGGTCCAGGAGCTGATCCCCGTCGGCGTGATCGCCGGCAACCTCGCGATCGCCTTCCTGGCGTTTTCCTACGCCCGGGCGGCTCACGGTCACCATCTGGTGCGACGCGGATCAGTACCCTGACCTGCCGGTACTCGTGGAAGCCATGAACCGGGACTGGACCGAGCTCGCCACCCGAAGCGCCACGGCAGCGGGGTACGGCGACGGCAGCGTCAGGTAACCTGCCTGCCACGGTTTACCACCGCGGCCGAAATCGTCTCGCCCCAACGGCGAGCCCGTTCGATCTCTCCCGCGACGAGCGGGCCGGTCGTCGATGCGACATAGAAGCTTGCCGGTGGAGCGACGACACGGTAGCCGCGCCGGCGAAGCCGCTTCGCCGTCTCCCGCGCGGCCGATCCGGGCAGCCATCTCGGCTTGTCCAGGTGGGTGTCGAACGCGGCCGCCGCGACCGCGGGTGGCGGTGTGGGAAGCGCGGCGAGCCACTCCCGAACGCCGATGCCGCGCGACACCAGGACGCCGGAGGCCTGCTCGGTGGCGGTTTGCCGGGTGGACGGCCGGCTGAGGCCGAACGCGTGGGTCGGCCCACCGACAACGAGCAGGCCAATCTCCCCGTCGAGCGTCGCCGACGCGCTGCCGACCTCAACGATCTCGGTGACGAACTGCGACTCCAGGCCTTCGGCGACGGCCTGAGCTATCCGTTGCGTGTTCCCGAACATCGACTCGAACACAACGACGGCACGCATGGTGCTCACCTTCCTCGTACCTCACCGGGTACCCGGCACAACTCCACCGTCGTCGAGACGGCCGGACCCGCACACGGCCAAAGGTCACGAGTCCGCCAGGCCATCACCCCGGCACCGGAACTCACCGAGCGAACACGACAGCTCATCGGCTGATCCGCGGACTCGCCGCTGGCGGCCCCATGCCGGCGAAGTACAGCGGGCTCGCGGCGGGCGCGGACGCCGCAGCATGCCGACCAGGTCGAGTCGCTGGCGGCGTCGTCGGCATCGGCGGGGTGGCGCGCGCCGAGGAACACGCCACGCGCTGCCCGGTCGGGCCTGAGCATTGCTTGATGCTGCGCAGTTGTCACCTTCGGCTCTGCGGGCGGTCGGTGCTCGCGAAAGTCTGTGCGTTGGGTTGTCGGGTGGCTACGCGGCTGGCGAAGAACGCGAGGAGGCCGGCGCTGATTGCGCTGATGGCCAGGTGCACCGCGATGACGGACCAGTCGACGGGATGGCTGCCCAGCGGCCGGTCGAGGATCCCCGCGACGGCGAATGCGACTCCGCCGAGCGCGGACACGAGGAGCAGTCCTTCGGCCGCCTGGTAGCCGAGCGGCGCGCGTCGCCACAGCAGGGCTCCGCCGATGAGCAGGGCCGGGGTGCCCAGCGCGCAGTCGACGACCCATTGGGGGCGGAACCCCAGCTCGCTCGCGGGACTTCCGAGCATGCCAACGGCCGTGGAGATCAACCCCGCGTAGGCCAGGACCGCAAGGACGACAAGGGCGGCCCCGACGGTTCGCGCGGGTGTGCCGGCCAGGCGGTCCCGTACCTGGTTGCCGTCGACGCCGACGATGAGTCCGATCAGCGTGGTGGCCGTGAGGATCACCAGGACGACATAGGCGAAGATCAGTACGGTGAACGGTGCGCCGACCAGGTAGATGGCGTAGGTGTAGAGCGCGTAGAACAGCGCGCCCGGCCAGAGCAGTAGACCGATGAGTGAGCCTCGTCTGGCCAGCCACATCGATGTCAGCAGGCTCGGCAGGATAACGATGAGGTTCGTGGCATCCCCCGCACGGGAGACCAGTACCGACGGCGGTTTCGCGGGGTAGAGGCCCTTGGCGCCCCACACGAGCCCGACGACGGATACCGCCGCGATACCGAAAGCCGTGATCAGCGAGCAGACGTGGCCGACGCGCAGGTCGTGCTTGACCGGCCACGGTGGGGGCATCAGGCCAGCGCCGGTGGCGGCGTTCGCGGTCAGTCCGAGCGCGCCGGGCTGCCGCTCCATCTTGGTCATGTCAGTTGCCCTTTCCGCTGCTGGTGGTGATCCGTGCGGCGGTCAGCCGAGGGCGGCGGGGAAGCGCCGGATCCTGCCGGAGGCGGCCGCGATGATCCACGACGCCGGCCCAGCGGACCCTCTCTCACGAAGTCGGTGCCCGGCTGTCCTCGTACTCGACCCGAAACACGGGGTAGTACCTCACGGCGGCTCGGATCTCCGCTGGGGAGGGATCTGGGCTCATGCCGAAG
>JAEHDK010000741.1 GCA_016880465.1 Micromonosporaceae bacterium | reverse complement strand
GGCCGGTTCGGTGGCCGCCGCGCCGCCGCGGCGCACCCGGGGTTTCTTCTCGGCCTCGGGTGCCATGAACAGAATCGTCGGCGCGCTCAGCGCCGCGGCGCGGCGGCGGCCGGCACCGGTCGTCTTCGCGTCCTCCGCAGCGGTCTCCGCCGGTACCGCCTCGGCGGCCGGCTCACCTGCGGCTTTGCGCCGCCGGGTGCGCTTGGCCGGTGCCTCGTTCGCGGCTTCGGACGCTGACTCGCCGGAATCATCGCTGATGTCCGCTTCAGCGGCCCGCCGGCGGCGCCGGGCCGTGGTTTCGGCCGGCAGGTCGCCGGCGGTCTCCGCGCCGCCCGCTTCCTCGCCGGCCGCGGCTTCAGCGGCCGTACGCCGGCGGGTCGTGCGGGTACGCCGGGTCGGAGTGGTGGTGTCCGGGGTGTCGCCTGCGGCTGCCATGCCGCCGGTTCCTGCACCCATCGGCTCGTTATCGAGCATCCGGTTGTTCTCCAGTCTCTGGCCTCCCCGGGCGCGTGCCTACGCAGCCACGCAGGGATGCCGTTTGGCTATCCGGTGGTTCGCCCCGGGGGGCGCGCCACCGAAAGTCGGCGGTGAGCGCTGGCCGCGACTGCGGCTAGTGCCCTCCGATGGGAACCCCGTCCCGGTCCACGGCGAGCGGATCGTCGATCTCGCCGTGCGCGGTCAACTCGCCCTGCGCCAGCCGGGTCGCTCGAGACGGCCCCGACGGGAGGTCGGCCACCGCGCGGAGGCCGGACAGGATGTCATCGGGTCGGACGGACGGGGTGACCTGCCGTACGACAAGGTCCAGTATCGCACACGGCACCCCGTCGACTTCGCTGGGTGCTTGGGTCGTGTCCGCGGTACTCATCACAACGACTGCCGCCCGCGTGTCGAACGTACGGCGGCCCTGCTTGGTGAGGCGTTCGACGAGGATCTCCTCCGCGGCCAGGAACGCCGCGACCGCTTCGCCGAGCCGGTCGGGTGCCACGCCGGGCAGCTCGATCCGCCAGGCGGACGCCTCGATGCGCTCGGGCAGCCCGCCCGGGCTGCGCGCCACGACGGCCTCCAGGACGTCCAGGCCGGGCGGGAGCGCCCGGTCGAGCGCCCGCTGCAGCTCGGCCGGGTCGACCGCGGTATGCAGCCCGATCTCCAGGTACTCCGCCTCGCTGGCGACGCCGGTCGGCACGGCGCTCGCGTACGAGATCTTCGGGTGCGGCGAGAAGCCCTGGGAGAACGCGATCGGCACGCTCGCCCGGCGCAGCGCGCGCTCGAAGGCCCGGGCGAAGTCCCGGTGCGAGGTGAACCGCAGCGGGCCGCGCTTGGCGTACCGGATCCGGATCCGCTGTACGACCGGCGCCTGCCCGCCCTGTGGTTGCCTGCGCGGTGTCATACCGGGGTCAGCGGCAGCAGCTTGCGACCGGTCGGGCCGACCTGGATCTGGGTGTCCATCGCCGGGCACACCCCGCAGTCGAAGCACGGGGTCCACCGGCAGTCGTCCTGCTCGTACCCGGCGAGCGCGGCCCGCCAGTCCTGCCAGAGCCAGTCCTTGTCCAGCCCGGAGTCGAGGTGGTCCCAGGGCAGCACCTCGGCCTGGGTGCGCTCGCGCGTCGTGTACCAGCCGATGTCCACCCCAGCGGCCTCGGCGGCCTGCCCCCACCGGGCGTACGAGAAGTGCTCCGACCAGCCGTCGAACCGCCCGCCGGCCGCCCACACCGCACGGATCACGGCGCCCACCCGGCGGTCGCCGCGGGACAGCAGCGCCTCGATCAGCGACGGCTCGCCGTCGTGGTACCGGTACCCGATCGCGCGGCCGAGCGACCGGTCGGCATTGATCGCCTGCTTGAGCAGCCGCAGCCGCCGGTCGATCGTCTCCGGCGGGGTCATCGGCGCCCACTGGAACGGCGTGTGCGGCTTGGGTACGAAGCCGCCGATCGAGACGGTGCAGCGGATGTCCCGGGACCCGGTCGCGGCCCGCCCCGCCCGGATCACCTCGTGCGCCAGCCGGGCGATCTGCAGGACGTCCTCGTCCGTCTCGGTCGGCAGGCCACACATGAAGTAGAGCTTCACCTGCCGCCACCCGTTGGTGTACGCGGTGACGACGGTACGGATCAGGTCCTCCTCGGAGACCATCTTGTTGATCACTTTGCGGATGCGTTCCGACCCACCCTCGGGCGCGAAGGTGAGACCGGTACGCCGCCCGTTGCGCGACAGCTCCTCGGCCAGCTCGATGTTGAACGCGTCCACCCGGGTCGACGGCAGCGACAGCGAGACGTTCGTCCCGTCGTACTGCTGCGCCAGGCCGGAGCAGATGTCGCCGATCTCGGAGTGGTCCGCCGACGACAGCGAGAGCAGCCCCACCTCGGAGAAGCCGGAGAACTCGAGTCCCTCCCGGACCATCTGGCCCACCGTGGTGATCGACCGCTCGCGTACCGGCCGGGTGATCATGCCGGCCTGGCAGAACCGGCAGCCGCGCGTGCACCCCCGGAAGATCTCGACGGCGTAGCGCTCGTGCACCGTCTCGGCCAGCGGCACCAGCGGCTTGCGCGGGTACGGCCAGGCGTCCAGGTCCATCGTCGTGCGCTTGTGTACGCGGAACGGCACGCCCGGCCGGTTCGGTACGACGCGCTGGATGCGCCCGTCGGGCAGGTACTCGACGTCGTAGAACCGTGGCACGTAGACGTTTCCGGTGCCGGCCAGCCGCAGCAGCAGCTCGTCCCGGCCGCCCGGGCGGCCCTCGGCCTTCCACTGCCGGACGATGCCGGTGATCTCCAGGACCGCTTCCTCGCCGTCGCCCAGCACCGCGGCGTCGATGAAGTCCGCGATCGGCTCGGGGTTGAACGCCGCGTGCCCGCCGGCCAGCACGACCGGGTGTCCGGCGCCGCGTTCGGCGGCGGTCAGCGGGATGCCGGCCAGGTCGAGCGCGGTGAGCAGGTTCGTATAGCCGAGCTCGGTGGCGAACGAGACGCCGAGGAGGTCGAATGCGGCCACCGGGCGGTGCGTGTCGACGGTGAACTGCGGTACGCCGTGCGCCCGCATCAGCGCCTCGAGGTCGGGCCACACCGCGTAGGTGCGCTCGGCGAGCACGTCCGGCAGCTCGTTGAGCACCTCGTAGAGGATCTGGATGCCCTGGTTGGGCAGGCCGACCTCGTACGCGTCGGGGTACATGAGCGCCCACCGCACCTGCGTGCTGTCCCACTCCTTCAGGACCGCGCCCAGCTCGCCGCCGACGTACTGGATGGGCTTGCCGACCTGCGGCAGCAGCGGCTCCAGCCGGGGCCAGACGGTAGCGACGCTCATAACCGTTCAGGGTACGCGGTGAGTACGCTTCACGTTCGTGAGCACCACATTGACCCTCGCGAACCGGTTCGCGGCCTGGCGGTATGCGTTCCGCACGACCAACCCGCCCGAGCAGGGCATCGTCGACGGTGTCACGCGGTGGCTCGTCGTCACCCGCGCCGGCGTACTCCCGATGACCTTGACCTCGGGCCTGATCGCCGTGCTGCTGGCGGCGACCGCGGACGGCCCGGTCGACTGGTGGAACGTCACCCTCGCGGTGCTCGGCATCGTGCTGGCGCACCTGGCGAACAACCTGATGAACGACCTCACCGACACCCAGGTCGGCAACGACACCAAGGACTACCCGCGCGCCCTCTACGCGCCGCATCCGATCCTCGCCGGCCTGGTCACCAAGCGGCAACTCATCGCGGGCATCCTGGTCTGCCAGGCGATCGACCTGGCCATCATGCTGACGCTGGTGGCCCGGCGGGACTGGTGGATCGCCGGGTTCGCGCTGGCCGGCCTGTTCCTGTCCTGGGCCTACACCGCGCCGCCACTGCGGCTGAAGAAGATCGGCCTCGGCGAGCTCGACGTGCTGCTCACCTGGGGACCCCTGATGGTGGGCGGGGTGTACTACGCCGGGGCGGGCACGCTGCCGTGGCAGGTGCTCGCCGCCGCGACGGGCTACGCGCTGCTGCCGACCACGGTGCTGTTGGGCAAGCACATCGACAAGCTGCCCTACGATGCGCCGGCCGGCACGCGCACGCTGCCCGTCCTGCTCGGCGAGGGCCGGGCCAAGGCGGTCACCCAGGGCATGATGATCGCCTACTACCTGGGCGTCATCGCGCTGGTCGCGGTCCGCGCGCTGCCCTGGCCGGCACTGCTGACCATCGGCGCGCTTCCATTGCTGGTACGGACGATCCGCGCGTTCGGCCAGCCGAAGCCGGCCGAGCCACCCGTGCCCAACCCGGTCTGGCCGCTGTGGTGGGCGCCGCTCGCGTTCGTACACACCAGGCGGGCGGGCGGCCTGCTGATCCTGGGCCTGCTCGGCTGGGCGGTGTGGGTGGCGGTGCGCTGAGTCGCCCGGCCGGCACGCCGCGTCCGCTGTGGTGATCGCGATCGGGACGGCGACTGGGTAGTCCGGCTGCGCGATCTGCGTCGCAACCGCGATCGTCCTAAGAGGACACAGTGGCCGGGGACCGGGAGGCGGCTCGCTCGGCGATCATCGGCCGTGCCATTGGGTACTACGGTGGCGGCCGGGGAGGTGTCGATGGCGCAGCCGCAGGAGCCGCACGGCGAGCCGACCGGGACGGCGCCGGATGGCGAGCCGACGGTGGCGCCGGACGACGACGAGCCGACCGGGGCGATCCCGCACCGGTGGACGGGCGCGGCGCCGGTGCCGGCGCCATCCGTGGACGAGCGGCAGCGGCGCCGCGGGGTGCTACGCGAGCCGACCCGGGAAGTGCCCACAGTGGACGATCCGTGGCCACCGGTACCGCCGCGGCCCCCGAACGCGCCG
>JAEHDK010000740.1 GCA_016880465.1 Micromonosporaceae bacterium | reverse complement strand
GCCTTGCGTTCGGCGGTCGCCGCGGCGATCTGTTGAAGCCGATCGCCGGGATCGGACACGCCGAGTGGGAGCGGGACGGCCATCTGCGCGATTACATTGCCCTGCTGCGGTCCGCCCGCCCGGGGGCGCAACGAGACGGGGACGTAGATCCGCACTGTGATGCCCTCGACGGGTTCTCCACGGCTGCGCAGGAGCGCGCGCAGCCCGCCGGCCGTGGCCGCCAGCAGGACATCGTTCACCGTCGCGTGGTGGATGTGAGCGACCTGCTTGACCCGGTCGAGGGTGCTTCGGATCAGGGCGAGGTTGCGGTCGGGACCGACCATGCGGTCGAGGCTGGTCTCGGGCCCGGGCTCCTCCGCGACGAGCTCGCGTATCGCCGGCCACGCCGCGAGCAGTCTGCGGGTGGAGGTCCGGGGCCGGGCAAGCACCAAGACTGCACCGGCCAGCGCCCGGACGTGGCGGGCGAGGTTGTCCGCGCAGAGCTCACGCGCCGACGGCCGTGGCACCGGCCGCCACGGGGGCGCTGCCGCTGCGGGCGCATCCGCAGCGGTATCGAGCAGGGCGCTGATCGTCGCCATCGCCGCCATGCCGTCGGCGATGCAGTGGTGCAGCCTCACGAACATGGCGATGCGTTCGTTCGGCAGTCCTGGCATGAACCACATCTGCCACAGCGGCCGTGACGGGTCCAGCCGCTGGCGTCGCAGCTGCTCGGCCGCGACGAGCAGCTCCGCTTCGCCGCTGCCGGCCGGAAGCGGACGGACTCGAATGTGTTCGTTGAGATCGAAGGTCGGGGCGTCCACCCACAGCGGTCCGCCGAGCCCGCGCGCCGGAACGTGGACGACCTGCCGGAACCGAGGGACGAGATGCAGCCTGGACTCGATCGCGTCGCGCACCGCCTCGATCCGGAAGCGGCCGGTCGGTTCGAGCAGGTGAGTTCCATCGAGCAGGGCGAGGGCACCGATGTCCTGTGGCCAGATCTCACTGGCCCGCAGCATCAGCTGGTCCAGTGCGGTCAGCCTGTCGATCGGGATGCTCATCGTCCTCACCGCCACATCGGGTCGATCGGTGTGATGATGCCGAGCCTGGCCTCCACCGCCGCCGCGGCGTCGAGGCACAGGTCCTCGCGGTACCGCGGGCCGATCACCTGCACCGACTGCGGGAGACCGTCGGCGATGCCCACCGGCAGCGCCACGGCGGGCAGTCCCAGCGCGTTGACGGCCATGGCCATGCGCATGCCGCGGATGGTCTCGGCCACCCGTCCGGTGCCCAGGTCGGTGCCCGCTTCGAAGGGGACGTCGGTGAAGATCGGGGCGACGATCAGCGGGTGCGTCTGCTGGAACTCGCCCCACGCCCGCAGCAGGCAGTGCCGGGTCACGAAGCTCTGGGCGGCGGTCACCGCGTCCGGATCGCCGGCGACGGCGAAGAACGACGACATGAACCGCCTGGTATCGGCCGGCAGCATCGGCGAGAACGCCTGCCACACCGCCCGCATGCCGGGGGTGCTGAGCATGACCAGCAGAGCGTTGGCAGCCTCGTCGATCGAGGGCGGCTCGATCTCGTCGACCCGGTAGCCGGCGTCGGCCAGGGCCCTGGCCGCCTTCCGGACGCCATCCTGCACCTGTTCCGCGGTGCCCTGGCCGGCCGGGTCGACCACCAGGGCCACCCGGACGGGCTTGGCAGGCTCGGGGCCGTAAAGTGGCGCCGGCACCGTCCACGGGTCGCGCCAGGTGGGCCCGGCCATCACCTCGAACGCAGCGTGGAGGTCGGCGACGCGGCGCGCCATCGGGCCCACGACGGCCGTCAGCTGGATGCCAATCGCCGCGAGGTCGGGCCCGGCAGAGGTCGCCTCCGGGATGCGTCCAAGGGTGGGCTTCAGCGTGCTGACACCGCAGCATTGGGCCGGCCAGCGCAACGATCCCAGCCCGTCGCTGCCGATCCCCAACGCAGTCATCCCGGTCGCCACGGCCGCCGCTTCGCCCCCACTGGAGGCGCCGGGCGTGCGGGACCGGTCCCACGGGTTCATGGTCGCTCCACGCAGCTCGCTGTCACAGTGCCAGCGAACCGTGAAGGTGGCCAGGTTCGTGCGGCCGATCGGGATCGCGCCGGCGGCCTTCACGCGCTCGACGGACGGGGCGTCCTGCCTCGGATACGCGGCCGCCAGCGCCTTGAGCCCCAGCGTCGTCGGCGTGCCGGCGACATCGATGCTCTCTTTGACCGTGACCGGGACACCGTGCAACCGCGGTAGCTCGCCTCCGCCGGCGACGACGCGGTCGGCTGCCCTCGCGGCTTCGAGCGCCTGCTCGCCCAGCACGACCGGGACGGCGTTGACGGCGGGGTTCACGGCCTCGATCCGCCGCAGGTGGGCCTCAACGACCTCCTGGCTGGACGCCTGCCTGGATCTGATCGCGTCGGCCAGCTCGGTGGCGCTCATCCGCCACAGGTCGCTGGCGGTCGCGACGCTCATGTCCACACCCGCTTGTGTCGCCTGCGGTGCCGCCGAACGGCGATCGCCGTCACCGCCACCGCGACGGCGGCGTTGACCCACCGCCTCGGGTTAGTCGCGGCCGGTCGCTTCTGCAGCGACGGCAAGAAGAAATCGATATGCACCTGGGATGTCCCGCCGCCAGGTTCCCGGCTGAACACGACCCGGGCCATGCCGAGCCCGAACTCGGACAGGTCCATCCGGAACACGTAGGGATCATTGGCGTCATCCGGATGCAGCAGAAACCCCTTGTACACAGCCGGTACCGGGCTCAGCCCGCGAAGCATGAGCCGGCCACCGCGGACGAACACCTCGGCTCCGGCGCCGATCGCCAGCCTGGCACGTGCATCCGTGAACCGGCCGGCGAGCCGGTACCAACCGCAGATCTCACCCCACACCTCAGGGTGCTGCGGAACATCGGTGCGGATCACCTCGTCCGGCACGCCGAGCGCGTGCCGCAGCAGCCCCGCGACTTCACCGGGCAACCACAACATCGCGCGCCTGGCACCATTGGTGAACGCGATCACGCCCACCCCGTCGTCGGGCGCGATGAAGATCTGCGAGGTGAAGCCGGGAAGAATCCCGCCGTGCTCGACAGCGAGATGCCCGCCGACGTCGGCGCGCATGAACGCCAGCCCGATGCCGGGTATCCGTGGATCGGGCTGATACTGCGGCTCGAACATCGTGGCGAGGGTCTGCGGCTTGAGCACCGAGCCGTGCTCGTTGGCACCGCCGCCGAGAAGCGCCGCAACGTAGCGCGCCATGTCTCTGGGCGTGGAGAAGATCGCGCCTCCTCCGGCCGTGATCAGCTCACGATCGTCCACGGCCTTGACGCCCGTGGACCCCAGTTCGTATCCGGTCGCAAGGCCAGCCTTGACCCGGTCGGATCGGAGAAGATCGGTGTCGGCCATCCCGAGCGGCTCGAAAACCCGCCGGCGGAGGTAGCGGTCGAAGGGCGTCCCGCTCACGTCCTCGACGATCTGGCCGAGCGTGGCGAACCCGTCGTCCGAGTACGTGAACCTGGTGCCCGGCTCGGCCGCCAGACGGATACCGCCGCGGTAATGATCCGCCAGCGACGGCACCGGCTGCCGAAGCTTCACCATCTCGCCGAACACCGGTGCGAGTATCCGCGAGGGGTACACGACCTCGGGGATCCCGGACGTGTGCGTCAGCAGCTGCCGCACCGTCGCCGGCCGATGAGTGGTCTTGGCCGGGATCAGCTGGTACGCGCGCAGGTAGTCGTTGGCCGGCGCGTCGAGATCGACCAGCCCCTGCTCCCACAGCTGCATGACCGCGATCGCCGTGAACGTCTTGGTGACCGAGCCGATCCGAAAGACCGTGTCCTCGGTCACGGGCGTGTTCGACGCGACGTCGGCCAGCCCGTGTCCGGAGAAGAACTCCAGGGATCCGTCGCGGACCACGCCAACCGCCAGACCGAGGGCAGGCCAGCGGTTCAGGATTGCGCCGACTCTGGCCTT
>JAEHDK010000739.1 GCA_016880465.1 Micromonosporaceae bacterium | reverse complement strand
GAGCAGATCGTCGCCTCCGGCGGACACCTGTGGGCCTGCCGCATGTCCGCGGACATGATGCACCTGACCGAGAACGACCTGTACGAGGAGGTCGAGGGGATTATCAGCGCCGCCGACTTCATCGACAAGACCGAAGGCGCCCAACTCCTGTTCATCTGATGCGTACCAAACTATTCAGTGCCGAACGGATCAGGGTGCTGGAGCCATGGGTACCTGGCTGGTGAAGGTGATGCCGCGGCCGGGAATCGAGTTCGTCATCCTAGACGGCGAGCCCGGCAAGCGCGTCGCCCGCCGCCAAGCAACGATCAGGCGGAAGGTCCTGCAGCACATCACCTAGGTGACTGGTGTTAATCGGCGTTGGTTGAGGGGTTTGGCCAGCCGCCGTTGTCGCTGGGCCTGCGGGTCACCGGTGCGCGGTTCGGGGCCGGTGCGGGTGGGCTGAGGCGGGTGGTGCTGCGCGGCCGGGAGTCAGTCGGGGGTTAGTGCCCAGCCGTTGGGGGTGTGGGCGAGGCGGAGGATGGCGAGTCTGGCGAGGTTGACTGCGGCGGCGAGGAGTGTGAAGTCGCCGCTGACGCGGGCTTGGCCACGCATGCGGGCACGGCGGCCGCCGTGTCGGCGGCGCATCAGGTGGGCGATCTTGCGTTCGATCTTGGGGCGGGTGGCGCGGTAGTCGGCCTGCCAGGCGGGGTCGGTTTGGCGGGTGCGGGCGGCGGCCAGGCGCGCCTCGTGGTGGCCGATGGTGATGCTGCGGCCGGTCTTGGAGTCGGTGCACTGCGCGCGCAGCGGGCAGGTGGCGCAGGCGGCGCCGAAGTCGGCTCGGCCGGCGCGCCGGGCGTGAGCGTGCATCGGGCGGATCGGCACGATGATCTGGTTGGGGCAGGTGACCTGCCGGTTGTGCAGGTCGATCGCGAAGCGGTCCTTGCTGAACTTCCCGCCGGGCGCGGTGGGTGGCTGGACCTTGGTCTTGATGTCGATGCCGGCGGTGTCGAGCTGGTCGAGGACCTGCCCGGCGCCGTAGGCGGAGTCCCCGTAGACCGCGGCAAGGTCGTCGGCGGGCTCGGCGGTGGCCGCATCGATCAGGTCGGTGATCAGATCGGCGACGGTCTCGGCGTCGCCGGTGTTGCCGGCGGTCACCTCGACCGCGGTGATGATTTCAATGTCCGGGTCGATGGCGACGTGGCCCTTGTAGCCGTCGAAGCCGCGGTGGTTGGTCTTGTGTCCGTGCCGGGCGTCGGGGTCGACAGTGGAGATCACCCGGTCCGGGGCGACCTTTCGGGCGATGCGCAGCACCCCGTCGGCGCCGGTGTCCAGGTCCTGGCCCAGAACGGTGGCCAGCAGCCGCATCGCCTGCGCTACCGGCGCGGGCAGGTCGGTGCACCCGTGCAGGGCGGCCAGCAGGGCATAGCCGTCGCAGGCCCGGGAGTCGATCAGCGCGTCCCGGGCGGCCTGGTCGTCCCAGTCGATGACCGGCTTGCCGGCCGTGGTGTAGTCGTCACCGCTTTGCAGCACCGCCCGCAGCCGCCGCCGCTGATCAGCATCGGCGGCGGCGAGCAGGCCCCGGATCGCCGACCGGATCAGCGTGACGGTGTCCATTGTGGCGACCGCGTCGTATAACGGCGTGGAGTCCAGCACCCGCCGCCGGCCCAGCAACCCAGCCTGCCGGGCGGCGTCCAACGCAACCTCGAACACCCGGTCGGGGCGCTCCGAGTGGCGTAGCCGTTCGCGCATGTCGACCAGCACCGTGTGCGCGAACCCGACCCGCCCATCGCCGTGCCAGCCGCCCACCCCGGCGGCGTAGCGCCAGCGGGCGTCGAACGTGAACCGGTCGACCGCCTCCCGGTCCGACAGGCCCTCCAGCCGCTGCAGGACCATGACCGTGGCGACCACCGACGGCGGCACCGATCGGCGGCCGATCACGGCGAATAGGTCGACGAACAACGCGTCCGGGAACAGCACCTCACGATGCCGGTGTAGAAACATGAAGATCGAATTAGCTGGCAGTGTCTCGTCGCAGAACCGGCTCACCGGATCCAGCAGATCAAGCTGCTGCGAAGCCTTCCCCAACGCCACCCGCACAAACTAGCAAAGATAGACACGAAACGATGGCTGCCGCGCCGGTGACAGCCATCGTTTAACACCAGTCACCTAGGGAATGTTACGGCACGCGGGTCGAGCCGGCGCTCGGTCGTGCCGAGATCAGCGCAGTTGGTCATGGTGGATTCGTGCCTTCGCCTCGGTACCGATAGTTGTATTGGCAGGATTTTCAACGATGAGCGTGACTTTACGGTCATCGTTGCGGAACTCAGCCAACCTGAATGCGTTGTGCCGTGGGCGCGGCGCTTCGCCGGAGCAATATCGATCTATTCGTTCCAGCAGTACTTCGCGTTCCGGGTCGGAGACCTCGGTCGGTCGAGGGTGGTACGCATGCAGGACGCGAACTTCATCCCTGCGGGGTGAGGTACCGCTGTCCGAGAGGTTCGACGATTGCTGCAGCCGTCATCGGAAGGAGCATCATGAGCGAGCCGACGACCAATGCCTTGCCGGTCG